>JAZSNZ010000214.1:0-11494 GCA_045536645.1 Acutalibacteraceae bacterium | reverse complement strand
GATACTATTCTGACTACCCCTCAGTCACTCAAGTTCGCCATTGGCGAACTTGGCGACAGCTCCCCTGACAAGGGGAGCCAAGGGTATGTGCTGTTTTGATTTTATATGGTTGTGAGCAGGTATTCTGCGCTGCCTGATACTTCTACGGTGCCGTAGCCTGCAGGAATAAATGCACATTCGCCTCTTTTAAGCTCTGTATCGTTAAATGTTGCTGTGCCTTCTACCATAAGCACACAGGCAAAGGAAGTTCCGTCTATGAATATAGTGCTGTCCTTGCTGTTTTTGCACAGTCTTGTTTTGAAATACTCGCAGTCTGCAAGAAGCTGTTCGGTGTGGTTTTCAACCTGCTCCTCTGCACCGGCAGGACCGGGCTCATCAATGGGCGGTGATGTTATTGCAACATCTATGGCTTTATCTACGTGAAGCTCACGGGGATTGCCTTCATCGTCGGTGCGGTCATAATCGTAGACACGGTAGGTTATATCGGAACTCTGCTGTATCTCGGCTATGACCATGCCCTTGCCGATGGCATGGAGTGTGCCTGCCTCGATAAGGAAAACATCGCCCTTTTTTACATCGTAACGATGTACATAATCAAGAAGTGTTCCGCTGAGAATCGCCTGACGAAACTGCTCAACAGTCAGTTCCTCGGAAAATCCGCAGATAAGGCTTGCGCCTTCCTCGCATTCAACCACATACCAAAGCTCAGTTTTGCCCTGAGCACCTTCGACCTCTTCGGCATATTCATCGTCGGGGTGAACCTGCACGGAAAGATCATCGTGGGCGTCGATAAGCTTTACAAGAATGGGAAAATCCTTGTAATCTGCTGCGTGGGTTCCGAGAAAATCGGGATTTTCGTGCACCACCTGATGGAGCACCTGTCCCTCAAACTCGCCGTTTAATACAACGCAGGCACCGTTTTTATGGCAGGAAAGCACCCAGCTTTCCGCTACTCTCGGAAGGTCAGACTCTACAGAAAAATCCTCCTTGAGTCTTGTGCCGCCCCATATATAGTCCTTTACGGCAGGCTTAAGCTTCATTATATCCATCAAGAAACCTCCTTAATGGGTGATAATTTTACTCGGCGATTTTGTTTGCCTCTGCCTCGAGTCTGTCGAGCATTTCTGTTCCAAGCTTTGCACTTGCCTCAACTGCGGTGAGGTATATCTTCATCTTGGGCTCTGTGCCGGAGGGACGGACGATAAGAGAGCCGCCGTTTTCAAAGATGTATACAAGAACATTGCTCTTGGGCAGGGTGATCTCGCTCTCAGTGCCGTCGGCCTTTATCTCAACACTCTCAAGATAATCACGGCGCACCGCAACCTTAAGGCCTGCAATCTCTGTAAGGGGATTTGCTCTGAGCTTATCTGTTATTTCACCCATCTTTCTGACACCTGCTTCGCCCCTGAAGGTGTAGTTGCAGAGTCTGTGGCAGAAATATCCGTACTTTTCATAGACCTCCTGCATTACATCGAGCAGACTCTTGCCAAGGAGCTTATAATAGGACGCCATTTCACAGATGAGCATGGAAGCAACAACTGCATCCTTGTCTCTTGCATATGCGCCTGCAAGGTAGCCGTAGCTTTCCTCCCAGCCCATTACAAAACGTTCAATTTCGCCTGCTTCGAGAAGCTCGGTCATCTGCTCGCCGATATACTTAAAACCTGTTAGAACATTTCTGCACTCGCAGCCGTAGCTTTCGGCAATACGTGCGCCAAGGTCGCCTGTTACGATGGACTTTATTACAACAGGATTCTCCGGCAGTGTGCCATTTTCCTGCCTGGCGTAAAGGATATAGTTTACAAGAAGTGCGCCTACCTCATTGCCGCTCATGAGTACATAGTCGTCGTCTTTGCGTACTGCTATGCCTACTCTGTCGCTGTCAGGGTCGGTTGCAAGAAGCAGCTCGGGCTTTACATCCTCTGCAAGTCTCAGTGCAAGGGTGAAGGCCTCTCTTATCTCAGGGTTGGGATAAGGACAGCCGGGGAAGGTTCCGTCGGGCTTTTCCTGCTCGGGAACAACTGTTACATTCTTGACTCCTGCCTTATCGAGTACTTCACGGACAAAGCGGTTGCCTGCACCGCACAGCGGTGTGTAAACAACGGAAAGCTCCGCCTTCTCGCAGGCCTCACTGTTTACCCTGCAGGAAAGAACGTTGTTTATATATGCATTGCATACTTCCTCTGAAATAAACTCTATCTTATTTTCTGCAAGCAGTGCATCAAAATCTCCGTGCTTTACATCTTCGAAAATATCAAGCTTATCCATGCATGCAGATACTTCACCTGCATCAAAATCGGTCATCTGACAGCCATCAGCACCGTAGCACTTGAAACCATTGTACTCACTGGGGTTATGGCTTGCGGTGATGCAGATACCGCCGTCACACTCAAGCTCACGCACTGCAAAGCTTACCACCGGAGTGGGAACAAGCTGAGGGAATATATAGGCATGTATTCCGTTCATTGCAAGAACTGCTGCTGAGGTCTTTGCAAAAACATCGGAATTGATTCTCGAATCGTGACCGATTGCGACCTTGCCGTTTTCGATGCCCTTATTCTTAAGGTAATCGGCAAGGGCCTGTGCAGCAACACCGATGGTGTAGATATTCATTCTGTTTGTGCCTGCACCGAGGACGCCGCGAAGTCCGCCTGTACCGAATTCCAGTGTTCTGAAGAAACGGTCGCGGATCTTTTCTTCGTCTCCTGCGATTGCCCTGAGCTCTTCCTGCAGAGCATTGTCTGCAGCCTTTTCGAGCCACTCGTTGTAAAGTTCCTTGATTTCCATATTATATCCTTTCCTTTCCATGTGCTGTGAATTTCACAGCAACGAAAGATTTAACCACTTATTAATCCATACACACCGACATATCCGTTTCATCGGGAAGAAAATCGTCCGTTCTGAAAGGCTCTGCCGGCAGACCGTTTTCACCATACAGATCGGAATAAATATAGTTTGCAAATGCATAGCGTACTGCGACAGGGTCGATTATTTCATCACACTCAACAGTAACACTGCTGCCGCTGACCGAAGCCTTTGCAAAGTGCCATTTGCGGTTTTTATCGCATAACAAAAAGCCTTTCGCCCTGTCTCCCGCCAGAGGCTTGTCAAATTCAATAACAAACCTGTCTTTTATTTTTACACAGTTTACCATTTTTGCAGAGCAAGAGTCAATAGATTCTCCGTTTTCTGCACACATAATATTTAAAATACGCTCACCGATAATGCGTTTTTGCCTTGGATGAATATCATCTCTGTCACCGCAGTCGGTGGTAACTATCAGGCTTGTATTTTTCGTATTTTCTGCAACCTTCGACTGTATTTCCCGAAGATACGGCGGTCTGTTGTACGCTTTCGGGTCCTCCCCATACAGATAGGGGGCTATCTGAACGATATAGAAGGGCAGTGAGTCATTGCGGAAGTATTTTCTGAAGCATTTTATTAGGTAAGTGAGGATTTCATAATACCGCTCGTAGACCCGAATATCCTCTTCCCCCTGATACCATAACACCTTTGATACATTGTATGGAATCACTGTTGACAGCATTCCCTCGTAAAGGTTTGCAGGGGAGCCGAAGTTCCACGGCCCATGAGGAGGCGGCCAGCATGGTCTTTCCCCCGCTCTTTTATCCTCCGATGCCTCTTTTTCGCTCAGTCCTTCCGTTTCCATAAGGTATCGGACTTTATTCTCGTAATCCTCTTTGCCTCTGTAATATTCTGTGTAGATTTTTATGTAATCATCAAAGCTTTTGCCTTCCATTGCTTTTTCATAATCATCAAGATACAAGGAAGCCGTTCTGTTTGCTTTCAGATCCTCTCTGCTAATCCAGCAGGAGGCTGATGTACCGCCCCAGTTACAGTTTATTATACCTACAGGTATACTGTATTTTCTGCTGTAATTTATTGCACTCCACCATGCAACTGCCGAAAAATCACCGCAGGTGTCCTTATTGGAGGAAATCCAGCAAGGTGCCAAAGTAAATTCCTCGGGGTTCAGATTCCGTGCGTCCTTATGTGCCGCTCTCGGCACATCAAACTGACGGACAAGATCGTCCTGCGCCATTTCCTTCGCATTTTCGATTTCGCTGTCGTCCCGCAGATGAAATTCCATGTTGGACTGTCCGCCTGCTATCCATACTTCACCGAAATATACGTCTTTTATTTCTATAATATCCGATTCTGTTCTGATTGTTACAGTATGAGGGCCGCCGGTCGGTTGCGAAGGTATAATCACCTCAAATTTTCCACCGCCGCAGGAAGTACAGCAGATACCGTCCAGCAGCACTTCCACCGACTGAGCGTCCGTTTCGCCCCATATCATCACAGGCGAACTGTGTCTTAAGATCATCCTGTCTGTTATGATCTCAGGGAGTTTCAGCATTTATACTCCTCCGTTTATATTATAAGGCTTCGTACTGTACTGCCTGTTATAAGCTTTCCACCCACAGATATTCTGCCTGTACCTTTTTCGCCGCCGGAAATTCTGCTTCTCAGAACTTCTGCTGCAAGGCGAGCCATCTGCGATACGTCACGGCACACACAGGTAATATCACCTGTGACGTCTTTTATATCTGAAACGCATGCTACCGATGCCATATCGGGAACGGTAATGCCATTCTCATTCAGAACTCTGATAAGCTTTGATGCAATACCGATATTTTCACACAGAAATGCAGTGTGACTTTTTCCGCCTTGCTTTTCCTCTATTGCCTGTTCAAGTGTACATGGTAAGGATGGCTTAATCTCGCTTTCTGTTACTGCACGGCAATAGCCAAAATACCTGTCCCTGTTTATTTCCTCTGTGTTTTCTGTCACATAGCTTATACCCGAATGTCCATGTGAGATTATAAACGATGCTATGCGGTACATATCGTAATAATCATCACCTGCTATACTTGCAAAGTCAAAATCCCTTATGGAAAAATCCAGAAAAACCACCGGCAGCTTCCAGCTGATTATTTCATTGAGAAATCTCAGATCAGGTCTTCCAATCAGAATAAGACCCGATACAAGATGATTTTCTATTATTCTAGGTATACGCAGCTTGCTTTCGTCCTCTGCACCGACAACATCCAGTATGGCATACCTGTCATACTGCTTGAGCTGTGCTACCAACTCCCGGTAAAGCTGCCAGTGCAGTCCGTTTTCCGCACTCATATATCTCTGCAGGGCGATTATTCCTATATCCCCCTCCTGTGCTCCAACTGCTGCCCGTTCTTCCTTTTCAGATATTCCCTCTATATATCCGAGTTCACGGGCTTTCATAAATACCGCTGCACGAACCTGTGAACTTACGCCTTTCTTTCCCGCAAGGGCATTTGAAACCGTTACATTACTGATGCCAAGCGCATTTGCAATATCAGACATGGTCACATTTTTTGAACGGTTATCATTTTTCTTCATTCTGTCGCCCCTGCCTTTCGCCGGTTAATGGTGTAATTGTAACCTTTTTTGACAAATAAATCAAGTGTACATCTATGCGTTTAACTGTGACCGAATCTCCTCAGTCTTTGCAATGTAATCGATTTTTGCGTCTGGCTTTGAAACCGTGAAATAAACCTTAAGCTCTGTCCAGTCTGTGATACGGGAGGCCGGAAGTATAATCGGCGCGCATTCACCAACTTCTCCGCCCGGACATCGTGCATCATCGCTCATTGTCCCTGTATCGCTATTATAAATATAGGTAAAAGTTGTGCTGTTGTCCTCTCCCGGTTCCGTGTAGGCATCTGAATTTGATTTCAGCTTCCCGTTTGCTGTGATGGCTGTTATGAAATACATGTATCCGGGGAATACCTCTTCACCCATTTCAACGCAAAGCGCCAGAAAATCAACATCATCCACAGGAGAATCGGAAATCAGCGATACAACATAATCCCCTTCTCCTGTTATCACTGTATTTTCAGCCTTAAGGCTGCAGGGTTTTCCGTCATATCGGTAATAATACGTACCTGACGCGTCATAATACATAAGATACGCCGCAGCTTCGCCCTCATTGCATTCGATGACAGGATTGCCATACGTCTCTGCAGCAAAGCTGTATACTCTGTCCATTATATCCGTTTTACTTTCAGCTTCCTTTTCTTTTTCCTCAAAATAATACACACTGTCTGAAGTATTATCTCCACCATCTTCGGTGTACCGATAAAAATATCCGTCCCCGCCAAAGCTCAGATTCTGCTCTTTGTCTATGCTGTACATATCAATGCTGAAGCATGCCACCTTATCTGCGTCCCACAAAACCTGTATGGCGGGATATTCCATATCACCGTAATTAAACCAGTACGTTATCTCAAAGCATTTATCGGGAACCTTTCTCAGGTCATCATAGTACACCTCTGCGGCAACGGGTTCACCCGACTCATCGAACACAGTTACATTGCCCGAAAGAATAAAGTCACCTACAAAATACTCTTCTCCCGTGTAAAGAAACACAGCCTTTTTCATATTTTTCGTATCTGCAGATTTCTCTGTACCGCACCCTGTAAACAGTACGGCAATAACGCATACTGCCAGAAGTATAAGAATCCGTTTCCTCATCTGATTTTCTCCCCTCGAGCTATTGAGACCATTTGTCACATCATCATAATATCACACATTATATGCTTTTGCACTCTTTGTTTCCAAATCGTAATTTCAGGCGCGCACCGCGGCACCCTGTGCTGTCAATTGACAAATCCTCTTTTTTGCCTTATAATTTTTAATAAAGTTAAATAAAAATGCTTCGGACCCTCGTCCGAAGCATACTGCATTAAACATTGCCTCCGAATACCTTGTCGTATCTTGCAAGGCAGCTTGTGATTATCTCCATAGCGGAATCTCTTCCCGAGACCTCCTGCACAACGGTCTTATAACCCTCGAGAGATTTGTAAACCTCGAAAAAGTGACGTATCTCATCAAACACGTGCTTGGGCAACTCGTTGATGTCCTTGTAATCGTTGTAGGAAGGATCTCTGAAGGGGATTGCGATGATTTTTTCGTCAGCGTCGTCATTGTCCTCCATTGCAATAACTCCGATGGGGTAGCACTCTACAAGAGTCAGCGGAAGAATGGACTCAGAGCAGAGAACCAGTACGTCAAGGGGGTCATCGTCACCTGCAAGGGTTCTGGGAATGAAGCCGTAGTTTGCAGGATAGTGTGTGGAGGTATAAAGGACTCTGTCCATCTTCAGCAGACCTGTCTGCTTGTCGAGTTCGTATTTATTCTTGCTTCCCTTGGAAATCTCTATGCACGCCATGAATCTTTCAGGTGCAATTCGCTCTTTGGCGATGTGATGCCAGATGTTCATTTTCTGACCATTTCCTTTCGTTAAGTCTGCATTACTTTTTCTTCTATTACAAGCGGATTTTAGCACATTGACAATCCGCTGTCAAACTGATATTTTATTTTTGTTTTTTTAAACTGCCTGCACAATTTAAAGGCAGATTTTTTGTGTAATATGCGAGGTGCTTTTATGAGTGAAGTAATTTTATTATGCGGTAAGGTATGCTGCGGAAAGAGCTTTTATGCCCGAAATCTTTCTGAGGAAAGAAATATCGTTGTACTGTCAGTTGACGAGCTTATGCTTTCTCTGTTTCCTGAGCATCTGGGCGACAGGCACTGCGAAGTCGTGAGGCAATCGAAGGAATTTTTGTCCCTTCAGGCTGAGAAGATAGCTGCGGCAGGTACTGACGTGCTGCTTGAGTACGGTCTCTGGGGAAAGGCTGAAAGAGATTCTCTCAGAGAGAGATTTGAGGCTTTGGGTCATAAGGTAAGGCTTGTCTATATCAGGGCAAGCGATGAAAAGATCCTTGAAAACGCCAAAAAGAGAAACGCAGACAAAGCAGACGGAAATGAAAAATTCAGCTACGAGGCAGACGAAGCATTGCTTGGAAAGTGCAGCAAAATGTTCTGCGAGCCTTCCGAAGAGGAATGTGACGAGACAATTGATGTGGGATAAAAATAAAACCCGAATCCGATTTTGGATTCGGGTTTTGTTTTACTGAGCTATTTCATCAAGAGAGTAAATATACTTAAATTCCATTATACCCTCAGAATCTGCCTGCTGACCTTCCAGCTCTTCCTTAAGGTTGTTTTCTCTGTCGATTATAAAGTAGATGCACTTACAGCCGTACTCTGATGCTTTGGGCATAAAGTATTCTGCTACCCATGCTGTATCTTCGGGTATGTTCTCAAAGCCTGTTCGGGTGTCTGCTGCATAGTCGCATTTATGCTCTTTTATTATTTCAAGGGCATACTCAAGGGGGCTCCTGTAGTCTTCCTTGCAGCAGAACTTCTTCCATGTGACAAATACGACATTATATTTGTCTTCGTATCTTACATCGCAGTATTCAGACAGGTACATTTTTATCCTCCTTATGTTCAAAACCGCCTCAAATCATATTGAGGCGGTTTTCGTATTTATGCCAGACCTTCGCGCCTTCTGCGCTCCATTATGGTCTTTTCTACCATCATATCCTTGACCTTCATAAGTCTTGCCGTGGAGCTTCGCTCGTTCTCATCAAGCTTCATGGTTATCATTCGGATGGTATCGATATACTGGGGAATCATTACATGCTCAAGCGCATTTACCCTTCGGCGTGTACGCTCGATTTCAGCGGCCAGAAGCTGTGTTGCCTTTTCTTTTTCCGCAAGCTCAAGAAGGCTTGGAAGAAGCTCGGACAGCTCGTGAACTGCTGAGTCAAGGTCGCCTGATGTAAATGCAAAGGAATAGGGATAGATGTCAGCAGGGTCGGGTGTTCTGGTCTTTGCGTCATACACGGGGATATCTACACTCATGACGTTTTTAAATGATACATCAAGAGATACCTCCTGCTTCGGCATGAGCAGAGCTGTATCCATCATTTCGTCCTGCATGACGCTTCGGGCGAGTATGAAGCTCTTGTTTGCTTCTATCACCGCCGCCTCTACCCTTTCGCGCAGCGCCTTGTTTTCTCTGACAAGATCGAGGAACTGACGCATCAGCTCGTCGCGCTTATCCTTGAGCAGTTTATGACCGCGTCTGGCTGTGGCGAGACGTTTTTTCAGCCTCGACAGCTCCATACGGGTCGGATTTACATTTAAGGTTGCCAATTGTCACACCTCCAAAATGGGTGTTTTTGGTTTTTTGCTGATTCCACATACATCGCCGCCATAGCGGCGATACCGGGAACCCCCGCCGAGGGTTCCCAGCGTGAAACAGTCCACCGGACTGTTTCACTGCCCTCCTGCGGTTTGCTGTCGCATTTTGGAATTTCGCTGTCTGCGGACAGCGACCAAAGGCTCTGCCTTTGGAAACTGCAAGCTTTTGAAAAAGCTTGAGCAAAACTTTTGATTATTTATCGTAATACTTATCGAGGAATTCGTCCTTGATTCTCTTGAGCTCGCTTCTGGGAAGTATTCTCAGAAGTTCCCAGCCAACTTCGAGAGTGTCCTCAATGCTTCTGTTGGTGGTATAGCCCTGAGAGACGTATTCCTTTTCAAAGCGGTCTGCAAATTCTGCGTACAGCTTATCTATATCGGTAAGTGCCGCTTCACCGAGAATGACCATAAGCTCCTTGCTTTCCTTGCCTCGTGCGTAGGCCGCAAACAGCTGGTTCATGGTGTTTGCATGGTCTGCTCTTGTCTTGCCTTCACCTATACCCTTGTCCTTAAGACGTGAAAGGGAGGGAAGAACATCTACAGGGGGCTGGAGACCCTTTCTGTAAAGCTCACGGGAAAGGATTATCTGACCCTCGGTAATATATCCTGTAAGGTCGGGAATGGGGTGAGTCTTATCGTCTTCAGGCATGGTCAGAATGGGGATAAGAGTAATGGAGCCGTCCTTACCCTTGAGTCTGCCTGCACGCTCATAAAGAGTTGCAAGGTCAGTGTACATATAACCGGGATAACCGCGACGACCGGGGATTTCCTTACGTGCAGCGGAAACCTCACGGAGAGCATCGGCGTAGTTTGTAATATCAGTGATGATAACAAGAACGTGCATGCCCTTCTCAAATGCGAGGTACTCAGCGGCAGTCAGTGCCATTCTCGGAGTTGCGATACGCTCGATAGCAGGGTCGTTTGCAAGGTTTACAAACATGACTGTTCTGTCGATAGCGCCTGTCTCACGGAAGGAGTTTATAAAGAAGTTGGATTCTTCGAAGGTAATACCTACAGCTGCGAAAACAACGGCGAACTGCTCGTCCTTACCTCTTACCTTTGCCTGTCTTGCGATCTGTGCTGCAAGCTGTGCGTGAGGCAAACCGGAAGCAGAGAATATAGGAAGCTTCTGACCGCGGACGAGGGTATTAAGACCGTCTATTGCAGAAATACCTGTCTGAATGAACTCCTGAGGATAGTTACGGGCAGCAGGGTTCATGGGTGTGCCGTTTGTGTCCATTCTCTTGTCGGGAATGATCTCGGGGCCGCCGTCGATAGGTCTTCCCAGACCGTCGAAAACACGGGCAAGCATATCTTCGGAAACAGCAAGCTCCATGCTTCTGCCGAGGAATCTTACCTTACTGTTTGAAAGGTTGATACCTGTACTTGATTCGAAAAGCTGAACAAGGGCATCTGTACCGTTTACTTCCAGAACCTTGCAGCGGCGTGTTTCGCCGTTTGCAAGCTCTATCTCACCAAGTTCATCATAGGTGACGTCGGAAACGCCGCGCACAAGCATAAGAGGACCTGTTACCTCTTCAATCGTTCTGTATTCCTTTGGCATTAAAGATCCTCTCCTTTCTCGGCATTTGCAATTTCACGTGCCAGCTGTTCGAGGATGGATGAAGCCTCGGCAGGAACGTTCTTCTCTTCCACATACTTGATTCGGCCGATTCTCTCACGAACAGGCAGCTTGACAAGTGCTTCAATGTCAACGCCTGTATTCAGTGCCTCGGTGGACTGATCGAAATATTCAAGCACAAGCTTCATCATGATAAGCTGCTTGGGAAGAGAGGTATATGTGTCTATTTCATGGAATGCATCCTGATGCAGGTAGTCCTCACGAATGGAGCGTGCTGCTTCGAGTTTCAGGCGGTCAGGTGCGGAAAGTGCATCCATACCGACCATCTTTACTATCTCCTCAAGCTCGGACTCTTCCTGAAGCAGGTACATTATTCTGTCACGGCTGCGCATCCACTCATCGCTGACGTTCTTATCGAACCAGCCCTTGAGCGAATCGAGATAAAGGGAATAGCTGTTGAGCCAGTTGATTGCAGGGAAATGTCTCTTATAGGCAAGTCCTGAATCGAGACCCCAGAAAACCTTGACTATACGCAGTGTTGCCTGGGATACGGGCTCGGAGATATCACCGCCGGGAGGCGATACCGCACCGATAACGGACAGTGCGCCCATTCTCGGCTCAGAGCCGAGGCTCTGCACAAGACCTGCACGCTCATAGAACTGTGCAAGACGGCTGCCGAGGTAAGCAGGGTAGCCTTCTTCACCGGGCATTTCCTCAAGACGACCTGACATCTCACGGAGAGCCTCAGCCCAGCGGGAGGTGGAGTCTGCCATGAGAGCTACGCTGTAGCCCATG
>JAZSNZ010000236.1:0-10134 GCA_045536645.1 Acutalibacteraceae bacterium | reverse complement strand
TTTTAGGAGATTTTTGTAATGATCCTCCAGAAGCTGAAGAAGGACGCAGAGGCTTACCTCGGCGAGACCGTTTCCGCTGCAGTTATCACCGTTCCTGCATACTTCACCGACTCCCAGCGTCAGGCAACCAAGGACGCAGGTAAGATCGCAGGCCTCGATGTAAAGAGAATCATCAACGAGCCCACCGCTGCTGCTCTCTCCTATGCCATCGACAAGGAAAACGAGCAGACCGTCATAATTTACAACCTTGGCGGCGGAACATTCGACGTATCCATCATCGAGATGGGCGACGGCGTACAGGAAGTTAAGGCTACCGCAGGTAACAACCGTCTCGGCGGTGACGACTTCGACCAGAGAATCATCGATTACATCTGCGACGATTTCAAGAAGAACAACGGCGTTGACCTGCGCGGCGACAAGATGGCAATGCAGAGACTCAAGGACGCAGCTGAGAAGGCAAAGTGCGAGCTCTCCACCGTTACCACCACCCAGATCAACCTCCCCTTCATCGCAGCTACCACTTCCGGTCAGCTCCACCTCGATATGACTCTGACAAGAGCTAAGTTCAACGAGCTTACCAGCGACCTCGTAGAAAAGACCATGGCTCCTGTCCGTCAGGCACTTTCCGACTCCGGTCTTTCTGTCGGTGACATCGACAAGGTCCTCCTCGTCGGTGGTTCCACCAGAATCCCTGCTGTTCAGGAAGCCGTTTATAAGTTCACCGGCAAAGAGCCCTTCAAGGGCATCAACCCCGATGAGTGCGTAGCTCTCGGTGCTGCAATCCAGGGCGGCGTTCTCGGCGGCGACGTTCAGAACGGTCTCCTCCTCCTCGACGTTACTCCTCTCTCCCTCGGTATCGAGACCATGGGCGAGGTCTGCACCAAGATCATCGAGAGAAACACCACTATCCCCACCAAGAAGTCTCAGGTATTTACCACCGCTGCTGACAACCAGACCTCCGTTGAGGTCAAGGTTCTCCAGGGTGAGCGTGAGTTCTCCAGAGACAACAAGCTCCTGGGCGTATTCCACCTCGACGGTATCATGCCTGCTCGCCGCGGTGTTCCCCAGATCGAAGTTACCTTCGACATCGATGCTAACGGTATCGTAAACGTATCCGCACGTGACAAGGGTACAGGCAAGGAGCAGCACGTCACCATCACCAGCTCCACCTCCATGGATAAGAAGGACATCGAGGCTGCTGTTGCTGATGCAGAGCGCTATGCTGCTGAGGACGCAAAGAGACGTGAGCTGGTTGACGCAAAGAACAACGCAGACCAGGTCATCTATCAGACCGAGAAGATGCTCGAAGAGATCGGCGATAAGGTAACTTCCAATGAGAAGTCCGACATCGAAGCTAAGATTTCCGCTCTCCGCACCGCTAAGGACGGCGACAATGCAGAAGTTATCAAGTCCAAGCTCAACGATCTCCAGCAGGATCTCTACATGCTCAGCGAGCGCATGTACAAGGCAGCAGGCGATGCAGGCGCAGCTCCCGGCGGCTCCGACATCCCCGACGTTGACGAGAACTAAGATTCAATGAATAACAGCTTCGCCGTACACAGAGCTCTGTGTACGGCAGTGCTGTGAAATAAGGAAAAAAGGCTTCTCCTTGAGGAGAAGCTGTCGAGCGGAGTTCGCTTTTAGCGAACCCGACGAGACTGATGAGGTGTCAGAGGCTAAAAACACTGCTGTATCACTGTATTTCAGGCAACACCTCATCCACCGTTTTGCTTCGCAAAACAGTCCCCCTTCCCCTCAAGGGGAAGGCTAATTCTCCACCACTGGGGGTACAACCATTGGCAGATAACAAACGAGATTACTACGAAGTGCTCGAGCTGCAGAAGGGCGCTTCGGACAACGACATAAAGAAATCATACCGCAACTTAGCCCGTAAATATCACCCTGACATGAACCCCGGCAACAAGGAAGCCGAGGAAAAGTTCAAGGAGATAAACGAGGCCTACGAGGTTCTTTCAGACCCTGAAAAGAAATCCCGCTACGACCAGTTCGGCCACGCAGGCGTCGATCCCAACTTCGGCGCAGGCGGCGGATATGGCGGCGGCTTCGGTGACTTCGGCTTCGGCGATCTGGGAGATATTCTGGGCAGCTTCTTTGGCGGCGGCTTCGGCGGCGGCACACGTTCCTCTCAGGCAAACGGCCCGAGACGAGGTGAAGACATACAGAAAACTATAATTCTATCCTTCGAGGAAGCTGCAAAGGGCTGTACCAAGGAGGTAGAATTCAAGCGCATCGAGACCTGTACCGACTGTAAAGGCACAGGTGCAAAGAACGGCACCAGCACCAGTCGATGCCCCGAGTGCGGCGGAAACGGCTATGTGCGTATAAATCAGCGCACACCTTTCGGCACCATGCAGACTCAGCGCACCTGTGACAAATGCCGCGGCAAGGGCACCATCATTGAGCAGCCCTGCACAAAGTGCGGCGGCGCAGGCAGATGCAGAGTCAACCGCACAAAGACCATCGATATTCCTGCAGGCATCGATGATGGTCAGACACTCACCGTTCGCGGTGAGGGCTGTGCAGGCGCAAACAACGGCCCCTCCGGCGATCTGCTGCTCACTGTAACTATCCGTCCTCACCATATCCTCGAGCGTGACGGATATGATGTTTACTGCACTGTCCAGCTTACCTTCTGGCAGGCGGCTCTGGGCGACGAGATAAGCGTGTTTACTCTCGACGGTCAGCAGAAGATAAAGGTGCCTGCCGGTACTCAGCCGGGCGACTCCATGACCTTAAAGGGCAAGGGTATTGCAAGACTTCACGGCAGAGGCCGCGGCGACCAGATCGTCCGCTTTACTGTCAGCGTTCCCAAGAAGCTCTCCTCTGAGCAGAAGAAGGAGCTCGAGAGAATGAAGGGCCTTTTTGACGGAAAGAAGTAAAATAAAAAAATCGGTGTCATTGGCTCCCCGAACATGGGGAGCCGTCATCAGGCTTGTTTTTGCGAAATTAAGTGACTGAGAGGGGTTGCACGGTCAGACTTTTTCTCTCCCTCCGTCACGGCTTCGCCGTGCCACCTCCCTCGTCAGAGGGAGGTTTTTGTTTTGCATACTTGACGTATATATGACCGCATAAATTACTGTCTGTATTTGAAACGCCCCTCTTAAGCCCGTCGGCCTGCCCTTTTTCGGTTGACACATTAGTGTTGGCTGTGCTATACTTTTTAGGCTGAAGGCATAATAAATGACAATCAGATTTGCGGGTATGATGGAATTGGCAGACATGCAAGATTTAGGATCTTGTGCTGTGAGGCGTGCAGGTTCGACCCCTGTTACCCGCACCAGGCCGCATAAATCCGAACTCCAGCTAATGGCAGGGAGTTCGGATTTATGCGGCTGTTAAGGAAAAGAGTAAAAAGGAGGATTTATTATGGGAAATGAAATTATGGTAAAGGTCTGCGAAAAGTGCGGAATCGTAAATTCCGAAAGAGCGGAAGAGTGCGAAAACTGCACAGCCGAGCTGGGGGAAGCGATCAAAAACAGCGAGGCAAAGAAGCTGATAAAGCAGATCGCAAAGAGAAACGCAAAGACGAAGAAAGCCATTGCCAACGAGAAATTCGGCGGAGGCGGTGAGGATGAAGATCCCGACATCCCTGTAACACCTGCACGTATTGTAATCGGCATTCTCAGCAGTCTTGTGGCGTTGGGCATAGTGGTAATCACTGTGCTTCTCGGCATTTTCAATTCCTATGATATCGGTGTTTCGCTGATACCGAGCAATTTAATTTTTCTGCTGTTGATGGCAATTCCCATCTTCACCTGCTTTACGCCCGGTGCCATGTGGGCAATCAGCCACTTGAACTATCAGGTGCGCTATGACAGAATGCCCCAGCCTTCCGATATAGGTCTTGTGTTTCAGCTCATCGGCTGTGTGGCTCTTACTCTGGTGGGTGCCGCTGTGTTTGTGGCCGAGCTTCTGCTTGTACTCGGTGTTTATTGAATCAGTATTTCAAAACAGACTTACACAGCAAAGTGTAAGTCTGTTTTTAGTCTGATATGCTGAAAGCCAAAATATTTTTACATATTCAAATTTTTGTCTTGTCATATCATGATTTCTACATTAAAATAAATTGACATGTGTATTAGTAAGAAGGGATGTATTTTATGATATATCAGAATGTACTGGATGCTGTGGGACACACTCCGATAATTCAGCTCAACCGCATGGTGCCTGAAAACGCCGCACGTGTTCTTGTAAAATACGAGGGACTCAACGTGGGCGGCTCGATAAAGACCAGAGTTGCCTATAATATGATTACCGCCGCTGAGCGCGAAGGAAAGCTGACTCCCGATTCCATTATCGTCGAGCCTACCTCGGGCAATCAGGGCATAGGCCTGGCGCTGATAGGCGCGGTCAAAGGCTATAAGGTCAGAATAATCATGCCCGACTCGGTCAGCGTTGAGCGCAGAAAGCTTATGAGTCACTACGGTGCAGAGGTGGTGCTTGTACACGATGCAGGCAATATCGGCGATGCAATACAGGAATGCCTCAACCTTGCGCTGAAAATGCAGAGCGAGGACCCGAATGTATATGTTCCTCAGCAGTTTACAAACCCTGCAAACCCCATGATCCACCGCCATCAGACGGGACTTGAGATACTCGAGCAGGTGGGCGGCCCTATTGACGGCTTCTGCTCAGGTATAGGCACAGGCGGCACACTTACAGGCATAGGCGAAACTCTCAAGGCACTTAACCCCAACATGGTAATATGGGCGGTCGAGCCCGAAAACGCCGCTATTCTCGCAGGCGGCACTGTCGGCACTCATCTTCAGATGGGCATCGGAGACGGACTTATCCCCGAGATACTCAACCAGAATATCTACGAGGATATCTATATAGTATCAGACGAAGAGGCTATCTCCACCGCACAGGATCTTGCAAAGAAGGAAGGGCTTATGTGCGGTATCTCCTCAGGCACAAACGTTGCCGCCGCCATTCAGCTTGCCAAAAAGCTGGGTCCCGGCAAGACAGTTGTCACCGTCCTCCCCGACACCGCAGAGCGCTACTTCTCCACTCCCCTGTTTGAGGGTGAATGATTCTGCACAGTAAACTTTACAGCACCGAACCCACTGCTGACAGTGAGCTCGGTGCTGTTTTTATGCTCCTTGACGGAAACTACTCACCGCAGGAGAAGAGGCATCTGACAAGGCAGGCAGTGCCTGCAACTGTCAGAGTAAAGAAGAACAGAAGCACACCGACTAAGATTGCGCTTAGTATGCTTGTTGCAACTACTCCTACAGCCAGAAGCACAATGGAGAAGAGTATTGTACCCAGTATGCCGATGAGCGTAGTGTTCACCGCAGGACAGAGACAGCATTCGGGCTTTGTCTGCTGTCTTAATGCGGCGGCGATGAGTGTAACTCCCAGATACACAGCCGCAGTGCCAAGCACTGCCCAGAGGAAGGCAGGTGTGGCGGTGACCACTGCTGTGACATGGAGAAACGCTGTGACGATGCCGATGATTATGCTTGCGATAACGGCGGCAAGGGTACAGCTGAATTTGCAATTGCAATTACAGTTGATGACAGACATGATTTTTTCACCTCCCACTAACAGAATATGCAGGGACTTCGGGAGGGTGAATCTGTATTGCAGTGGCTATAAAAGAAGAACAAACCAATATGCCATTGAATTTTCAACGCATCAGCGATATAATGGTAAAAATTCTTAAAAAGGATGTCTTGAAATGGGACTTTTCAAAAAATCAAAAGAAGAACTGCATCAAAAAGGAATGGAGTATTTCTCCAAAAAGGACTATGCGAATGCCTTTAAGATGTATAAGGAAGCAGCAGAAATGGGATTAGCTCCCGCCATGTGCAACTACGCAATTTTCCTCGAAAACGGTCTGGGCTGTACTGCAGACTGCAAGGAAGCAGAAAAATGGTACTGGCGTGCCGCTGCGGCCGGCAGCAAGCTGGCTTTTAAGAACTACCGCGAAAAATACAAAGACAAGGACATCTCTTCATGGCTCGATCTTCTTGTCGCAAGAGGCAAAAACGGCGATATAGAATCTTTGCTTGAAGCGGCAGAGGCATACATAGCAGGCGAAATAACAGAGCAGGATCTGGATGCTGCCGATAAACTTCTTGATCTCGTGCCCGAGGATATACCCGACGAACTTGCAGGAGAATACTGCTATATTACAAGCCTTCTGTTCCGCAGTAAGGGATACGGTGCCAAACCTGAAAGCATCATAGAGAGTCTCGAAGCGGCGATGAACAACGGCGACTTAAGAGGTGCACTGGAGCTGGCAGAGATTTACTGCTACGGAGGGCATGGCATAATGCCAAATGCGGCAAAAGCAAAGGAAATACTGGAAGAGACAAAGGAACGCGGAGACGAAGAGGTTGCAGAGCTTATCGATGAACTTCCCGAATGGTATTATTGCCACGGTATACTCAAAGCCGATGATGATAAATTCGAAGAGGCATATGCATTATTCAAGAAGGGCGCAGAGTACGGAGGCCCGCAATGCATGAAAATGCTTGCCGACTTCTGCGCCGACGGCACAGGTTGCGAAAAAAATGAAAAGCTTGCGTTAAGTCTTTATGAAACAGCCTTCAATCTCGGCTGCTCCGACGCTGTGCGCGGACTTGCAGATTGCTATGATTACGGTCTCGGCTGTGAGAAAGACAGGGAAAAGGTAAAGGACGTTTACAAAAAAGCGGCAGAAATGGGAAATACTTACGGAATAATTAAATACGTTCCCTTTATCAAGGATATAAAGGACCCTGTCGAGCGGTTTTCCGAAGCGAAAAAATACCAGAATGCAGAGTATGAGAAAAGTGTAGATAATTCACTGGCAGAGCTTTGCGGAGATATGTGCCGTGACGGAATCGGTACCGAGAAAGATATCGAAGAGGCTGAAAGATGGTATTTGCTTGCGAGAAAACGTGGTGCAAATTCTGAAATTTTCATAAAACTCGGCGAGATGTTCAATGAAAACAAGGAATATCTCAGGGCGTGGGATTGGTTTGAAACAGCGGTAAAATATGAAAAAACAGAGAAAAAAGCCAGAGAATATATGCTCTCACTGAGAGAACCTGTTGACTTTTATCTGACACCGAAGCGTAAGGAGGAAATCGACAGATTTCTCGGGTTATAAAACTTTGTAGTATTTCCGACAAAGCAATAATTACAAATTATTGTGAATTTTTTGGCAGTTTTTTCGGCCTGAAATTGGATTTTGCTATTGTAACAGGCGAAGGGGATTTGTTATAATGTTCCCAAAGGGAACTGCTTTAGGAAAAGCAGAATCAAGAGTAAAGGAGATACAGAACATGGATTTTGATGCAAGCAAGGTAACAGCTACCGCCGATTTCGAAGATTATGAGGAGCCTATAATCCTCCCCATCCCCTACGAAGATGAGGCCGCTGAGGAAGCAAGAGCACGTGCTGCTGCTGCAAAGGCAGAGCTCGAGCGTCTCGAGGCTCTCAAGAACAACGCTGCTGAGGTCGTTCCTCTGCCCGATGCAAGCGTAGACCTTGAGGCTAACCGCAAGGCTGCAGAAGCTGAAGAGGCTCGCAAGGCTGCTGAGGCTGCACTGGCTGCTGCTCAGGAAGCAAAGGCCGCTGCTGAGGCTGCTGTTGCAGAGGCACAGCTGGCACTTGATAAGAAGCGTGGCATCGAGGCTGCTGCTGAGGCTGTCAAGACTGCTGAGATCTCTGTTGACTCTGAGGGCAATAGCATCGTTAAGATCAAGGTTCCGAAGGATTTCGATATCGAGTTCTTCTTCCGCCCGAAGGCAAGCAGAAAGTAAATTTTATAAAAATCCCTGTGCATCGCAAGGTGCACAGGGATTTTGACTTTTTGACAGAAGAATAATGGTGGGATTGCAGGGTGCGGTGCAAGATCGAAGATTATCAATAAAACAACACTGTAGGGGAGCCCCTCTGCTGTCTACCGTCTGCAGGATTTCGCACCGAGGCAAAAACGCTCTGCCAAACCCCAAAACGGCAGGAGCAAGCCCCTGCCCTGCGATGAATTCGAACATTGTCGATAAAGCCCAATTACCGTCGTAGGGGAGGCCTTTCGCCTCCCGCTGTGGGATTTCGCACCGAGGCAAACAAAACGGACAATTCATGAATTGTCCCTACGGTCGTTTGACAGAATCGCAGCCGTTGCCCAAAAACAAATCGGTGCGTCGGTGCATGTATGCATATAAAACCGCCGCACCCTGCGATGAAAAACCAACATTATCAATAAATTCAAAACACCACCGTAGGGGATGGCCTTCAGGACATCCCGAATTAACGGTGCGTCAATGAGTTCGGCATACCGAACTCGATGCCGCACCCTACGATCAATCTCATAACCCCTCCCGTTACCCCGATTTCGCACCGAGGCACAAAACCGCCCATCTTTCGATGGGCGGTTTTTTTATCATTACTCAGCGCCTGCGGGCTTACCGCAGCACTTCTTGTATTTCTTTCCGCTTCCGCAGGGGCAGGGTGCGTTGGGGCCTACCTTCTTGCCGCCGCGAACGGTTTTCGACTGGGGATCGCTTCCGTCGCCTGCTGTCTCGGTGGGCTTAATAAGCTGCTTTCTCTGGGCAGCCTCTGCCTCGGTACGGGGTCTGACGGTGAGCATCAGCTTTGTGGTGTTCTCCTTGATGAGTGCTATCATCTCGTCAAACATATCAAAGCCTTCCATGGTGTAGACCACAACAGGGTCCTTCTGACCGTAGGCGCGCAGGCTGATGCCGCGCTTTAAGTCGTCCATTGCGTCAATGTGATCCATCCACAGTCTGTCGACCACCTGAAGCAGTACCTTGCGCTCGATCTTACGCATGAGTCCTTCGCCGAATATCTCGTCAAACTCCTTTTCGCGCTGAGCATAAATCTCGTGAGCACGTTCGGTGAGCTCTGCGGTTATCTGTTCGGGTTCAACATCGAAAAGTTCTTCCTCGGTGAAATTGAAGTCCTCGGGCTTTGTCAGCCAGCCCAGATAATGACCGCGCAAGGACTCAAAATTCCAGTTGTACTTTGCGTCGCCGCTGAGCCAGCGGGTGACATTTGCCTCGATGGAATCGTCCACCATCTTGAGAATCTTCTGATGGAGGTCTTCGCCTGCCAGTACCATATCACGTTCCTTGTAGATTATCTCACGCTGGCGGTTCATAACGTCGTCGTACTGGAGAACGTGCTTTCTTATGCCGAAGTTGCGGCTTTCTATGTTCTTCTGGGCGTTTTCAATGGACTTGGAGACGAGGGCTGCCTGAATGGGCATATCCTCCTCAACCTTCATAACGTCCATGATGCTCTTTATTCTGTCACCGCCGAAAAGACGCATGAGGTCATCGTCGAGAGCTATAAAGAACTGGCTTTCGCCCGGGTCGCCCTGTCGTCCTGAACGGCCGCGGAGCTGATTGTCGATTCGGCGTGATTCGTGGCGTTCGGTGCCGATTATCAGCAGTCCGCCTGCCTCTCGGACTCGCTCGGCCTCAGCCTTTATGTCCTTTTCGTACTGCTCGACAAGCTCTGCAAAGCGGCGGCGTACTGCAAGGATCTCCTCATCTTGGGTTTCGCTGAAGGATTCGCACTCGGAGATAAGCATCTCCTCATGCTCCCAGTCAGGCTCCTTGGCGCTCATTTCCTTGGCCCGCTGCTCGTTGAAATCACGGCGAATCTGCTGCTTTGCCATGAACTCAGCATTACCGCCGAGCTTGATGTCAGTACCACGGCCTGCCATGTTTGTAGCGATGGTGACAGCGCCGAAGCGTCCTGCCTGCGCTACTATCTCGGCTTCTCGTGCGTGCTGCTTTGCGTTGAGTACCTCGTGCTTTATGCCGACTCTCGCGAGAAGCTTTGAGAGAACCTCGGATTTTTCGATTGATATGGTACCTACAAGAACAGGCTGACCCTTTGCGTGAGCCTCGGCTATCTTTTCGATGACCGCACGGAACTTTGCCTTTTCGTTTACATAGACAACGTCGGGCATATCATTTCTTATCATGGGTCGGTTGGTGGGAACCTCCACGCAGTCAAGCTTGTAGATCTCGCGGAACTCTTCTTCCTCGGTAAGTGCAGTACCTGTCATACCCGACAGTTTTCTGTAAAGACGGAAGTAATTCTGGAAGGTGATTGTTGCAAGAGTCTTTGACTCGTTTGCGATCT
>JAZSNZ010000301.1:0-11323 GCA_045536645.1 Acutalibacteraceae bacterium | reverse complement strand
GGCATGAGCAGGAGATTGCTGACTTTATTTCCAAGGCTGAATGCGGCGGAAACGGTCTCTCCGTAAGAGAGAATGAACACCTGCAGAAACAGAAAGCCGAAAGAGCTGAACGCCTGCGCAGATGCCGACGGTATGGCTATTTTCACAAGCTTTCCGATACGGGTAAAGTCGGGGCGGAGATCTGAGAGGCTGAGCTTTGAATCGCCTTTTTCTATAAAAATATGATAAAGGCAGAAAGGCACTTTTATTATCTGGCTTATGACTGTTGCAAGTGCCGCACCGTATACGCCCATTCCCATTTTCTCTATAAACAGGGCATTGAGGCAGATGTTTACGATTATTCCCACTGTGGAATAAATAACAGGTGTAAGGGTATCGCCTCTTGACTGACGTATGGACTGGAATGCGGCAAAAATAAAAGCAAACACCATCTCAAAGGAACGCACCTGAACGTAGGTAAGCGCACTTGTGTACACTCCGTCCTCTGCGCCCATGAGATGCAGTACGGGCGGCGCGAGAAAATAAAGCAGAATATTTATCACAACGCCCAGAATGACCGCAAGGACAACGAGCATACCCGAATATTTCTTTGCTTCTTCCTTTTTTCCTGCTCCCAAAAACTGGCTGATGACCGCTACGCCTGCAACGGCAAGTCCCATGTTGAACGAGGTCAGTATGGCGATAAGAGGCCATGAAATTGACATTCCTGCCTGAGCTGCCACAGAATCGGGCATGTTGCCGACAAAATATGTGTCGATAAGGTCGTTCATGGAGGTCAGCAGATTGACTCCGAAAAGAGGCAATGCGAGAATTATAAAGGATTTATACAGATTATTTTCATACAGCAGTAATTGCTGCCTGTCTTTTTTCATAAGGATTGTCGCCTCCTGTGCAGGCACTATTCTGTCACATTACTCCGATTATGTCAATTGAGAGATTTGTGAAAACACCGCCGATTACAACATCGGCGGTGTTTAAGTTTATCTGTTTGTGATTTTCCCTGCAATGCTGCAGATAATCCATGCGATAAGATTCACCGCAACCACGCTTGCACCCGAGGGCAGGTCGAGGGCGGCTGAGCATATCATGCCGATGATAAAGCAGGTGACTGAAATAATAACTGTACTGATTACGAGAGACTTAAAGCTCTTTGCTATTCTTCTTGCCGAAACAGTGGGGAAAATTATAAGTGCTGAGATAAGCAGTGTACCCATAAGTTTCATGCATAGCACCACTGTCAGAGCGGTCAGAAGAGACAGCAGGAGCTGATAACTGGGCGTTTTTACGCCGCAGGCAGCGGCGTAATTTTCATCGTAGGTTATAAGGAACAGTCTGTTATAAAGGAAAATAAATGCAGAAACAACTATCGCAGTCAGCGCAATGCTCAGGATAAGGTCAGCCGTACCGACAGCTACGATACTGCCGAACATATAGCTGTAGACATCGGTATTAAAGCCTGTTGACATGGCTGTGATTATTATTCCTGCTGCAAGGGAGCCTGTGGCGAGCATTCCGATGACAGTGTCGCCCTGTGCGCCCTTTCTCTGGCTGATGTACATAATGCCGAAGGCCGAGGCTATTACCACGGGAACGGAAAGACCGAGAGGAGGCAGTCCCAGCGCAAGGGACAGGGCAACAGAAGCAAAGCTTACGTCAGAGAGACCGTGTCCGATAAGGGCGTATCTCTTCTGCACGAGGATAACTCCGAGCAGTGCCGCGCAGAGGCTGAGCAGAACTCCGCACACAAGGGCTCTCTGCACCGATGCAAGGGAGAATATTCCGATAAGCGTTTCAAAACTCATTTCGTCCCCTCCCTGACACAGCCGCACACGCCGCTCTCATCACAGTTTGCAGTGTGAAGAGTACAGCCGGGGTCGTACTTTTTAAGCCATTCGCATTTGCTGCCGTCAAACTCCACTGTTCGGTTTATGACCAGAACTCTGTTTGCACAGCGTGCTACCTCATTGAGGTCGTGGCTGTTCATCATTATTGTAATATTCTGCTTTTCGCGAAGCTCTTCAAGAAGCTCATAGAACTGAGCTGTTATCTGAGGATCAAGCCCCGAGCAGGGTTCATCAAGCAGAAGCAGACGGGGCTTTCTGCAAAGCGCCCTTGCAAGGTACGCTCTCTGCTGCTGACCGCCCGACAGTCTGCCGATGCGTCTGTTCTGAAGGTCTGCAATGCCGAGCATTTCAAGGGCTTCGTCGATGGCCTCTCTGTCCTCTGCACTGTATCTTGAAAATGAATGACCCTTCCACTGTCTGCCTGTACTGACGACTTCACGCACCGTTGCAGGAAAATCTCGCTCTGCAAGGCTTGTCTGAGGCAGGTACGCCGTTTCTCTTTCTTCGATATGGTGTGTTATAGTGCCTGCTGAGGGCTTGTGAAGCCCCAGTATGCCTTTCATGAGGGTGGATTTTCCCGAGCCGTT
This sequence comes from Acutalibacteraceae bacterium, assembly GCA_045536645.1. Taxonomy (GTDB): domain Bacteria; phylum Bacillota; class Clostridia; order Oscillospirales; family Acutalibacteraceae; genus JAISGQ01. Next base: position 8,892 of record JAZSNZ010000301.1, on the reverse strand, counting down.
GCTGCCGACAACGCAGATATATTCGTTTTCGGAAACAGTCAGGTTTACATTCTCTATTGCGGTCAGTCCGCCATACTCAAGTCTGAGATTTTCTATTGTTAAAAGCTTCAACCGCAAAGCCCCTCTCTGAGATTTTCAAGATTCTGTCTCATTATATCCTCAAATGTCACGCCTTTTTCAAGCTGTTCGGCTGTCACGTTATGTGCTGTGGAAAATTCGCGCAGCACTATGCCTGTTTCGTCTGCTATAGAGCGTGCGACCTTCGGGTCTGTCAGCTCCTCGTGATAAATTATCTTTACATCATTGCTCTTTATATAGTTTACAACCTCGGCTATATCCGAAAGGCTGGGGTCTGCGGCTGTATCGCAGGATTTGTAGGCGCTGATGTAATCAAGTCCGTACAGCTCGATAAAATAGATGTGCGAAAATCTGCCGCCGAATACTATTGTCTTTGTGTCCGCTTCGCTGAACATTTCCTCAAAATCTGAGTCTATCTTCATAAGCTCTGCTTTGAGCTTTTCGGTGTTCGCTCTGTAGGTATCGGCGTTTTCGGGGTCTATGCCGCAGAGTCCTTCGCAGATGTTATCTGCCATAACGCAGGCATATTCCATATCGAGCCATATGTGAGGGTCCGCGCCGTGGGCGTGTGCCTCGTGGTCATGGTCTGTGTGGTCTTCGTGAAGCTCCACACCCTCTGAGCAGTTTACGGTCTTCGGTGCGTCCTTACCGAGGGAAGACAGCAGACTGCCTGCCCAGGGTTCCATCTCATCCCCTGTATAAAGGAAAAGCGCCGCATTGGAAATAGTAAATGCATCGGCTGTTGAGGGGTCATAGGTGTGGCTCTCGGTGCCGGGAGCAAGCAAGAGCTCAACCTCAAAATTATCCCCTGCTATTGTCCTTGCAAAGCTGTACTGAGGGAAAAGGGTGGCAATTATCTTTTTTTCGCCCTTTTCAGCGCAGCCGCCAAAGGTAAGGCAGGTAAACAATAGCACAGCAGAAATTATTACAGATGGTATTCTTTTCATAAATTACTCCTATTTGTTTTGGCATTTGGCGCATTTTCCGTAGAAAACTGTGTCGCCCTCGTCGATTTCAAAGCCGTCGGTCTTTTTAAGGCTCTCACTGAGCGAGTCGAGAAGCTCGCTTTCAAGATGGGTCACTTCTCCGCATTTATTGCATTTGAGATGATAATGGGAGTGACAATGAGACCCCTCGTCCACATACTGCCAGCAGAAGCCTGCGCCGTCGGGAAGGGCATATTTCTTTGCAGTTCCTTCCTCGTGAAGCTGGTTGAGATATCTGTAAACTGTGGCACGGCCTATATTGGGGGCTTTCTTTCGGACTATCTCCGTCAGCTCGTCGGCCGTTATATGCTTGTCCGCAAGGCACTTAAGGCAGTCAAGAATAACCTGCCGCTGTTTTGTATTTCGCTGCACTGCCATATGCTCACCTCTTATTGATACTGATTATCAATATCATTATAGTTTTTCACTTGAGAATGTCAATAGGGAGGCATTTATAAAGTGATTTGCAGGCATAAAAATCATATAATCATGTTTTTTGACTACCCCTCAGTCACTTAAATTCGCCATTGGCGAACTTAAGTGACAGCTCCCCTGACAAGGGGAGCCAAGTTGGCTTTTTTGATAAGCCAAGGGAGGCAAGGATTCTCCTTGCCTCCCTATACTTTATATCCAGTCTTCTGTGTCCTCAGGCTGCTTTATAGGCAGTGTGAAAAGAATGGTAAGTCCTTTGTCACTGTTGTTTTCTGCCTTTATGGTACCGCCGTGGCATTCTATGACCTCCTTGCATATCGCAAGTCCCAGGCCTGCCACGCTTCTTCCCTCATCGGTGGTGAAGAGAGGCTCGAAGATAGTCTCCAGCATACTCTCTTCCACACCTTTTCCTGTATCCGACACACTTACCTTTACAAATTCAAACTGTCCGTCGTCGACCTCTTCGCACAGCACATTTATTTTTCTTATCTCTCCGTGCATGTGCTTGACTGCGTTTGCAATAAGATTTCCGAAAACTCGGCGCATCTGGTTTTTATCAATGGTAAGTGTCACTTTCTCGCAGGTGCATACTGCGGCAAAGTCCACTCCTGCAGCGGATAATTCATCTGTATATTCCTCGCGCAGGCTGTTTATCAGCTCCATGGCGTCAACTTCCGACGGGCTGTAGTGAAGCCGCTGGTTACTGCTGATGTAATCGTCAAATTCATTTACAAGGTCACGTATGGCTACCGCCTTCTTATATATGGTATCAACGTACCTTGCCGTGCGCTCTTCCGAAAGGGTTCCTCTTTTCATTCGCTCCGCATAACCCATGACGCTTGTCAGCGGAGTTTTGATATCGTGGGAAATACTGGCTATTATCCTGCTCTGCTTTTCCTTTTCGTCATCGAGCATTTCCGAAAGACCTACAAAGGAATTCTGCAGTCTGCCGATTTCGTCCTCTCGATCGGTTATCTCCGCCCGGGAGCCTGATTTATAATTTCTCATGTTCTTTTCGAGCGCTTCCAGAGGCTTTATATATTTTACATATATAAGGCTCGATGTGGAAAGCAGTATTACGATAAGTATGCAGATTTCTGCCCATATAAGGGTTTTGGCATCGTCATTCTCTGCCAGGACTGATGTGACCACACGGCTTGAACGCAGTATATACACTTCGTCCTCCAGCTCCACTGCCACCGCCGAGCGTATCCATATATTTGTCTCCTCGCTGTGAAGTGCGGAAAATAAAACCTCTCCCTTGGTGCTTTCAAAGGTCAGATTCAGCTCATGCTCGTTGGCTTTTTTCTCAATATGTGCCTTGATATCTGTCTGCGACGTTATCTCTGCGGCAATATCGCGTGTGTCAGTGTCAAGCATGTTCTGCGACACTGTATAGTCATCCGCAACAGGCCCTGCCAGAAACATTTTGTACCACGCACTTAATGTTACGGCATTTATTATTATCATGAGCAGTGCTATGGACAGGAACTTATATTTTATGCTCATGCCTTCAGCTCCTTATTCGTGTGCGAATTTATAGCCTACTCCCCACACTGTTTTTATGTATTCGTTATCGGGGTCAAGCTTGCCGCGAAGGTTCTTGATGTTTACCGCCACAGTGCCGATATCGCCGTAGTTTATGCCCCAGACTGCGTTGAATATCTGCTCCCTTGTAAGCACTCGCTCGCTGTTTGTCATAAGATATTCAAGAAGCTGGAATTCTCGGGTGGAAAGGGGTATCGGCTCGCCCTTTCTTCTGACCTCATAGCTTGAGGGGTGAAGCTCGATGTCTCCGATTTTTATAACACTGCTCTTTTTCTTTGCGCCGAGCCTCGAATCGCGGCGGATATGAGCTCGTACTCTTGCCACAAGCTCTTCCACCACAAAGGGCTTGTAAATATAGTCGTCACCGCCCATTTCAAGCCCTACAAGGGTGTCAACTGTGCGGTTTTTGGCTGTTACAAAAATTATGGGACAGTTTACCGTGTTCCTTATTTTGACACACAGCTCCAGTCCGTCCATTTTGGGCATCATAATATCGAGAATGATAAGCGAAAAATCATTTTCCTTCATCAGCAGGTCGTAGGCGCTTTCTCCGTCATTGAGGGTCTTTACAGCATAGCCCTCGTCCTCCAGCGCGTCTGCAACAAGCTGCGCGATATCTGTATCGTCATCTACAACAAGTATTTTCTGTGTATCCATTATTTACTCTCCTAACGATTATTCGTCAATTTATATTCTATCACATTCTTTCCTTAGGAAAAAGAGGTTTTTAATTAAGATTACTACCCATGGTTTATCGATTAATAACAAATCCGTATTGTTTAAGAATAAATATTGACATGCATGGAAATAATTGTTACAATATCCGTCGAAATATATGTCGGTAAAGGAGGCAAAATGTATGAAACACGGTGTTTATCGCTTTTTCAAGCGCATGGGTGACATTATTATCTCCCTTCTCGCCATTCTTATACTCTGGCCTCTGATGCTGATTCTGGCTATATGTATACGTATTGATTCCAAGGGTCCTGCGGTCTTTTCTCATAACAGGGTCGGACTTCACGGCAGACTCTTTAAAATCTATAAGTTCCGTTCCATGCGTACTGATGCCCCCAGGGAAATGGCCACAAAGGATCTTGAAAACCCCTACAGCTATATCACAAGATCGGGAAAGTTTCTTCGCAAGACAAGCCTTGATGAACTGCCTCAGCTTTTCAATGTACTCAAGGGCGATATGAGTCTTGTAGGTCCCCGACCCCTTATCGAAAACGAGGGAAAAAGCATTCACCGTATGCGTTTTGATGCAGGTGTCTATACTGTCAGACCCGGTATGACAGGCTGGGCTCAGGTTAACGGCCGTGATTATGTCCCCGATGCCGAAAAAGTAGCTTTCGACAAGGAGTATTCCGATAATCTCTCCTTCTGCTTTGATATGAAGATTATTTTCAGGACTGTCGCTGTGGTTTTCAAGCGTGACGGCTACGCAGAGGGCAAGCAATAAAAATGAAAGGGAATGACAGAAGTCATTCCCTTTATTACGTAAAAAGGACTGAATAAGATGGAAATTGAAAGAAAGTGGAGAATAGATAAGTTCCCCGACCTGCCTGTCGCTCGCAGTGCTGAAATGTGGCAGGGATATCTTTCCCTCAAGCCCGAGGTAAGAATAAGGCGCACTGTGGGTGAAGAGGGCGAGACCTTCCGACTGGGTGTAAAAAGCGAGGGTACTCTCTGCCGTGAAGAGGTGGAGCCTTATATTACCAAAGAGGAATTTGAGGCTCTCTGCAGTATGCTCAAAAAGCCACTTGTCCACAAGGAATGGCGAGGCTATGACCTCGGCAGCGGTCTGCTTCTTGAGGTAAGCTGTGTTGACGGCGGTGAGCCTACTTCCTTTATGTATGCCGAAGTGGAGTTCCCCGATGAGGAAAGTGCAAATGCTTTTGTTGCTCCCGATTTTTTGGGTCAGGAAATGACCGAACAGACAGGCTTTAGAATGAAGAATTACTGGGACACCAAAGTTTATTACAATGCCCCTTATGTTCTTGCCTCATCAAGTCCAAGAAGACGTGAGCTTCTCCATCAGGTGGGCATCAGATTTGAGATTGTTTCTCCCGATGCAAATGAGACTTTGCCCGAGGGTATCGCACCCGACAAGGCGGTAGAGCTTTTAAGCGAGCGAAAGGCCGAGGCCGCAAGGGATTCTGCCCGAGGCAGAGTGCTGATCGCCGCAGATACAGTGGTTGCAAAGGACGGCATTATCTACGGAAAGCCTGCAGATGCATATGATGCTTTCCGTATGCTCTCTGAGCTTTCGGGAAATACCCATCAGGTTTATACGGGTGTCTGTGTGCTGTTCCCCGACGGCGGGAAGGAGTGCTTCTCTGTCTCTACAGAGGTGACCTTTGCGGTTATGAGCGACGGGGAAATCAGGGGCTATATTGATTCCGGCGAGCCGTTCGGAAAGGCAGGAAGTTACGCCATTCAGGGGCTTGGCGCTCAGTTTGTAAAGGGCATAAACGGAGATTACGCAAATGTTGTGGGACTTCCTGTGCAGGCACTTTGTGATGTGCTGAAAAAGCATCGTTCATTTTTTGTTTAAATTTATTTTACAAATTATTCTTTTTCTGTTGACTTTTGTTTTCCCTTATATATAATAAAAACGTGGGATTCTCTGCATTGGCAAAATAATTTTTGCAGGAATTTCTCACGTTTTTGATTTTGAAAGGGGTATTATCAATGAAAAAGGTTACGTTATGGTCTTTTATTATCACGGCATTTATGTTTGTTGTGAATCTCCTGCTGAGTCTGTATCTGAAAGTAAATCTGGGTTCCAGCCCTCCTCTGAGCCATGCCAACGGAGTTGCCTTTGGAGTCAAATTTGAGCCATACATAAATATACCCGATGGGGCTGTTCATGTTGATAAGGTCAGTTTTGATCCCTTCTCTCTTGTTTTTACCTTTGTATTTATTTTCATGTTTGCCACTCTTGTTCATTTTACCGTAAGAGGGTTTAAAGAAATGAAAAAAGGTACAATTATCTCTCTGATAATTACTGTCGGTCTGTTCGTTATTAATTACCTGTGTGCTCTCATTTTCGACTTTACTTTCGGTATTCCTTTCCGTCTCAGCGACAGTAAATACATTATAAATTACCTTGGTTTTGGTGTTTTTCACTCTTCCGATAAATGGGAAAGCTCAACATATCCCGAATTTGTTTCTCTCGTGCTTACATATGCCCTCGTTCTCGGCATTGCTGCTCTGATCTGCCGCTGTAAAAAAAGCCGCAAGGCTGAAAATAACGAAAAGTAATTTTTGAAAGGGGTTTTATCAAATGAAAAAAGTAACATTGTGGTCACTTATCGCAACAGCTTTCCTGTTTCTTGTAAATTTTGCATCAGCACATCTCTTCGGTTTTATCTTCACACTTTATGACCGTTCAGGCTTTGGCATCTACTACTCTCCCGAATACTCAAGCCCCACAGGTGTTCCCCGTCCCGAAAGCATTGAATTTGATTTGGAATCTCTGCTTTTGACTCTTATCGGCGTATTTTTTATCGGCATCATTATCTATATGATTATAAAGCTCCCGAAAAAGATAAGCATCATTTCTCTTATCGCAACGGCTGTTCTGTTTGCTGCGAACCTGATCTCAAGCCTTGTTTTCGGGTTTAATTTTGGTATTGAGGTCGTAGGCGAAGGAATTTTCGGATTCGGAGTTCATACGGACACAAATGTATGGAATGATGACCACACCGCTAAGATTCCCGTTGTGAACAGATTCCACTTTGTTTCTCTTCTGGTAACATTTATTCTGATTTTCCTTATTGCCGCTTTGATCTATAAGCTGATAAAGGGTCCCCGAAAGGTTATAATCATTTCTCTTATCATCACCGCAGGAATGTTTTTAACAAATCTCCTTTGCGGTATATTCCTCGATTTTCTTCCCTTTGGCATTACGCTGTTCGGCGGAGAAATGTTCCAGATGGTCGGCTGCGGTGTGAATATCGTTCATTTTGTTCCTCTGGCCACTATTGATGACCCTACAAAAGGCTCGACAAGTATAAACGTTGATCCCATCAGTCTCATTCTTACATTTGTTGTTGTTTTCCTTATTGCATCGTTGATACGCCGTCTGGCAATACGCCGTGCAGAAAGAAAGGCCGCAAAGGCTGCAGCAGCTTCTGCTGCTGAGGATGCTGCAGAGGAAGTTACTGAGGAGGTTACCGTTGAAACTGCTGCGGAGACTTCCGAAGGAATCAACGAAGACAGTAATCAGGACTGATAAACTGTTTAAAAAGTCAGCTGCGTTCATTTACGCAGTTGACTTTTTTTTAAAATCGTGTTATATTTTTTATAATATCGTTAAAGGCTGTGAAGGCGGCAGGCGATGCAGGTTATGTATTGCTTACAGTAGTCTTCCGCAACCCGTCAGAGAGAGTACGTCACCGGGCTGAGAGCGTACTTCGGGCAATACGGAAAGGCGAATTTCTCCGTCGGAGCTGTGCGGTGAAAGCCGCAACGTTTGCCCGCGTTAAGGGCAGAGAGATTATGCGCAAATTCGCATAAAATCGGGTGGTACCGCGTGCTTTGGCTCGTCCCGTGTGGACGAGTCTTTTTGTTTTTGTAAAGGCACAAAAGTCGTCCTTTCGGACGACACAAGAAACCCCATACGTGGGTTTCTTACACAAAACAGTCCACCGGACTGTTTTGCTATTTTCCTGCGTTTTGTTTGCAAAGGAAATTTCGTCCTCTGCGGAGGACGACCAAAGGCTTTGCCTTTGGAATCCACCACCTTTGAAAAGGTGGACGAAACTTTTGTCTTATTTTGCAATACATATCGAAATTCGAAAGGATTGATCGCAACCATGAAAGAAGCAATCGCAAAGCTGCGCGCTCAGTTTGAGCAGGACGCAGCGAAAGCGGCTACCAGTGCCGATGTCGAGGCGCTGAGAATCGCTTACTTAGGCAAGAAAGGCTCTGTTACAGAGCTTTTAGGCAAGCTCCGTGACGTTCCCAATGAGCAGAAAAAGGAAGTCGCTCAGGGCATCAACGAGGTCAAGAAGTATGCTGAAGGTGTCATCACCGAGAAGGCTGCAGAGCTGAAAGCAGCAGAAGAGGCCGCTGCCATCGCATCTGCCGAGCGTTACGACGTTACCATGCCCCTTACCGATAAGCTTGGTTCTCTCCACCCTATCACCCTTGTACAGCGTGAGGTCGAGCAGATCTTTGCTACCATGGGCTTTACCATCGAAGATTACAGCGAGGTAGTTACCGACTACGAGTGCTTTGAGGGCGTTAACATTCCCAAGCACCACCCCGCTCGCGATATGCAGGACACCTATTATCTTGACAACGGTCAGCTTCTGAAGACCCACACCAGTGCTGCTCAGAATGCTATTCTGCGCAAGTACGGCGCACCTCTCCGCGCTATCTTCCCCGGTCGCTGCTTCAGAAACGAAGCAACAGACGCCTGCCACGAAAACACCTTCTTCCAGATGGAGGGTATGATGGTTGACGAAAATATCTCCATCTCTAACCTCATCTACTTTATGAAGACTATGCTTTCAGAGGTTTTCGGTCAGGATGTTACAGTAAAACTGCGTCCCGGCTTCTTCCCCTTCGTTGAACCCGGTTTCGAGCTTGATATTCAGTGCCTTGTCTGTGGCGGTGAGGGCTGTCCCACATGTAAGCATTCAGGCTGGCTTGAACTTTGCCCCTGCGGTATGATTCATCCCAATGTGCTGAAATACGGCGGCATTGACACTGAAAAGTACACAGGTTTTGCTTTCGGTCTCGGTGTTGAAAGAGTAGCAATGCTCAAATACGGAATTGACGATATCAGACTGTTCTATGAAAACGATATGCGTTTCATCGAACAATTCAAATAGGAGGC
>JAZSNZ010000211.1:0-3990 GCA_045536645.1 Acutalibacteraceae bacterium | reverse complement strand
GCTACGATCCGACTTTTACATTCAAGGAGAGATCAAGGCATGCCGGCGGTGCTTCTTTCTTTGCAGGTTATGATGATGACGGAAATGCAATCAGCATGAAAATGGCAGAGATAAAGTACGGAGAAATTAAGTAAATTATATTTTTATATTAATTGAAAGAGAGCGATCATTATGGTTACAATAAGAAAATATACTGATCAGGACAGAGAAGTCTGGGATAATTTTTCGAGAAACAGCAAAAGTCCGATGTTCATTTTTGAGCGTAATTTTGTTGAATATCATAAGCATAGATTTACTGATCATTCGCTTATGTTTTATAATGATGATAAATTGATCGCTCTTCTCCCCATGAACGAGGATGGAAATAAGTTGTTTTCCCATGCGGGACTTACATACGGTGGATTTATAACAAATACTCAGATGAATCAGTCACTGATGAATGAATGTTTTGATGTGCTTATCGGTTATGCAAAGGAAAACGGTTTTGTTTCAATTCTCTATAAGGCAGTTCCTCATATATATCATGAGCAGCCTGCAGAGGAAGACAGATATGCGTTATTCCTTCATAATGCTGAAATTGCAAAAATGGAGCCTGCAACTGTTGTAAATCTTAGAAATCCTCTGAAAATTTCTCGTGGCCGTAAGAGCCATATTTCCAAGTCCAAGCGTGAAGGCGTCGAAATTCGAGTACTTACCGAAGAGGCAGACTTCTACGCATATATGAATCTTGTTGATTGTGTTCTTGGTGAGCATCACGGCACAAAAGCTGTTCATTCGGGCGAAGAAATGTATCGTCTGTATAGCTATTTCCCCAATAATATCCATCTCTACGGCGCTTTTCTCAAGGGTGAGCTTATTGCAGGTTCTATATTTTATGAATATAACCAGATGGTGCATGCAACATATCTTGCTGCAGGAGATGTTGCACGTGAACTTGGTGCATTGGATTATGTTATCTCGGTTGTAATGGAAGACTTCAAAGATACGAAGCTGTGGTGTGATTTTGGTATTTCTTCCGAAGAGGGAGGAAGACGCATGAACGAAGGACTTGTTATACAGAAGGAACGCTTCGGCGGCAGAACCAATGTATATGATACATGGCTTATAAAGATTGATTGATTGCAATTGTATGTCTGAGCTGATAAAACGGCAGTAATCAAAAATTGTTTTCAAAATAAACCATTTATGGCTGTATTGAATTTATCAAGTTTTATCAGATTGTTTATTTGTGATACCATTGCGACAGAATAAGGAGTTTTTTCAATGTACGAACATCTTAAGGGCAAGAAATTGCTTATTGTAGGTTCTCAGCTTGAAGAGGGCATAGTGGAAGTTGCTCATGAAATGGGAATATATGTAGTTGTTGTTGACAACGAAACAGACAGAAAAATAGCAAGAGCGAAAAACATTGCGGATGAAGCATGGGATATAAGCTATAACAATACAGATGAGATTGTTGATAAATGCCGCGAAGCAGGAATTGACGGCGTTTTTGCTGGTTACGGTGAGTTTCGTGTAATTGCTGCAAGCAAGATTGCCGAAAAACTCGGAACGCCTTATTATGCAACTGTTGAGCAGATAGAGCTTACTGCAAACAAAAAACAGTTCCGTGATGAATGTATGAAATACGGTATTCTCGTTCCCAGAAACTATGCTGAGGGCGGAGAACTGACTGAGGAAGCCAAGGATTCAATCGTTTATCCTGTAATTGTAAAGCCGGCAGACCGTTCAGGTCGTATCGGCATCAGCATTTGCTATGACCGCAAGCAGCTTGACGAGGGCATCGAATTTGCACTGAGCAAGTCTGAAATTGGTGTTTATGTTGTTGAAGAATATCTTGTCGGTACTGAGTTTGCTGCAATTTATACATTCAAGAATGGCGAATATAGTCTTTCGGGTGTAGATGCAAAGTATCTTACCAGGGATCAGAAAAAGGAAAATTTCCTTTGTGACTGTTCTGTTGCTCCTGCATATTTTATTGATGAGTTTATCGAACAGGTTGATTCAAAGATAAAAGCCTTCATTGCCGGAATCGGTGTAAAGGATGGTATGGCAAATTTCCAGGGAATGTTCACAGACCGTGGCGTATACATTTTTGAAATGGGTTTGCGTCTCAACGGCAATAATGACTGGATATTTATCGAAAAGACAAATGGCATTTCCTTTGTCAAAATGATGATCGCTCATTCTCTCACAGGAGATATGTGTGATAGTCTTTCCAAGGACAATCCTAAGTTCAAGGAATATTTCTGTACTCTGCCGTTCTATGCACATGAGGGTACCATCGGTAAGTTTGATCTTGGGGATATTCTCGATCAGCCCTGGGCTGAGATTTCAACTCTCAATGCAGGGGTAGGAAACCGGATTGAAGACGACGGAACAAGCCGTCAGAAGGTAGTGGCATTTCTTATATGCGCAGATACATTGGAGCTTCTTAAAGAGCGAATCAGATATATTCAGAATAATATTACTGTCGAGGACGAGAATGGTCGTAATATGTTGTTTGAACCCTTTGACTGTGATGTTCTTCAGGAGAGTATTAATAAAAACTGACGGAGATACAATAAAAGTATACTCAGGATGAGCATAAGGAGGGGGACGCAGTTGGAATTTAAAAGACTTATGACTATTCGCTACAATACCAATAACTGGCCTGTCCTTATTTTGTTCATAACCTGTACATCTAAGTGGCTGTTTGAGGACATTCTTGGACAAACCATTATAGAAATGCTTCTTCTTGGTGTCGGTTTTATGATGCTTGTTATTCAGAAAGGTTTTAAAATAAAACAAGCATCGGGTATATGGCTTTTGTATGTTTTCAGTATATTGTTTAATCTGCTGATAAATGATTTTTCTGTAAACATTATAGGTCGAGCCGGTATATTTGTATTTACAACCGCCTATGTTTTATTCCTTGACTATGATGATTTTGAAATAGATAAGCTGTTTAAACTAATTTATCATACAGGTATTTTTCACTGTTTTGCTGTCATTGTTCACTTTCTGCTTAAAGAGCGGTTTAATAATTTCTATTATCCGCATCTGCAGCCTATATCTGCAGAGTATGCTTATGCTTACTACAGAGGTGGCCGTTTTTCAGGAATTCTCCCAAGTGCTCCTCACGAAGTTGCAGGCCTGATATCGTTCTCCATATTTATTTTGGTTGCACGGTTTCTTATAAAGAAGGAACTTAATTTTAAAAATGTATGCCTGCTTCTCGTTATGGTTATAGCGCTGTTTCTTACAGGAAAAAAAGGCATACTTGCCTTTGCTGTAATCACAGTGCTTATTATGTTTTTCGTACTCTATGGATCGCGCAAGCATTGGCAAAAACTGATTGCAGTAATTGTTGCAGGAATAGCCGCATTTTTTATTATGAGGTATCTGATTCTAAAATTTCCGGATAATCCTCTGTTTTACAGAATCAGTGTGTTCCTTGAGAGGATGAATAGTGGGCAGACAGCTGACTCAGGACGTTCCGATCTGCATGCGGATGCTCTGATGCTTTGGAAAACAAACAAATGGTTTGGAATAGGATGGAGAAAATTTAAGGGACTGACAACTACTTTACTCGGATATACCACTGCTCATGAGGTCAATTTCGACTATCTGCAGTGGCTTTGTGAAACGGGTATAGTAGGCTTTTGCCTGAATATTACACCTGTTCTTATCACACTTAAACGTACTTTGTATATATGCAGAAACTGCATAAAGAAGATGGAAGATACAGAAATGAAGACATATGCATTCTTTGCTGTATCTATTCAATTCTTCATTCTTATGTATGCATTCATGGAAGTGCCTTTCTATGATATAATGTTCTATGCTCTGTATATTATTTCGTGCATTCTTATAAATACCATTTATAAGAAGACATTATCCAGCAATGAGGTTGTTGTCAGAAAGCTGTCCATGAAAGCAAAAGTTGTATAATATTAATTAGGGACTGATTATTATGAGCAGAGAGGGAAAACTTGTAAAAAACACGAT
>JAZSNZ010000202.1:0-4083 GCA_045536645.1 Acutalibacteraceae bacterium | reverse complement strand
TATGGGTATCCATGGGTGAGCCTGACAGCGTATGGGAAGAGAGAATAAAGCTCCTTACTCCCTACAGAGTCGACAGCGCAAAGATGGCTATGGCAAACGAGGGTGCTGTATTCATGCACTGCCTGCCCAGCTTCCACGATCAGAATACCACCGTTGCCCGTGAAATATACGCAAAATACGGCATTGAGGAAATGGAAGTTACAAACGAGGTATTTGAGTCTCCTGCCTCCATTGTCTTTGATGAGGCAGAAAACCGTATGCACACAATAAAGGCAGTTATCTTAAACTGCATGAAGAAAAACTGATGGTTTACCGCCCACAGGTCAAAAGCCTGTGGGCGGTATTTTCAAAGATCATCAACGTCCTGTTCAGGAACAGGGTCATCACCCATACAGGTTCCTGTATAGCTGCCCATTACATCGCTGTTTGCGCCATGCCATTTTTCATTTCGCATCACCGATACCATCTGATTGACTACCGAGCTTTTCATGCTCGGTTTTTTTCTTACTACTACAGTTACTTTCTTCCCTTTGTTTTCATCCAATTTTATCACCTCAAAGAAATTATTTCCAATCCTTGAGCATATATTTGCCGTGAGGTGAAAAATATGATTGCCATGCTTGAAATAATACCCAATGAAAGAAATTCACTGCTGAAAAAACTTGACTACATAACTCCGAGGAAGATATCTGCCCGAATTGTATTTGCAGGGCAGGTACCGATGGTGAGTGTTACACATCGCGAACATATACGAGGGATAAACTGGCGAGGTCTTGAGCATATAACAGATGCAGCGCACTGGCTGCTGCCAAGAGGGATAAATCCGCCTTGGCATTCCTCTGTAAACCCGTTCACTCCTCAGCGCCTGCCTGCCAGACTCATGGAGAACACATCGTTAAATGTCCTTGAAAATGCCGATATAAAGTCTTCTGCCCTGTCTCTGGGCATTTATCCCGACAATTGCACCATTCTTACCGAAAGTGTTCTGGAGCGCGCCAGAGAAGTGCGTATTTTATGCGATGAGTATAACGAAGAATACGCACAGGACATAATGGACAGATTCGGTGCAGCGATAATCTGCGGCAACAGTGAGGATATTTTTGAAAAGTGCCAGATGGTGATAGCACCGAACGACAGAAAGGGACGTGCCGTGGCAGGACGGAACGCTCTTCTGTTTTCGCCTGCACCCGAGCAGCGCAGAGCGCTTCATGTGCGCGCAACCGTCCCTCAGGCTCCCGAGGTCTATGCCTATCCATCCCGTCTTTTCGGCGCGCTGAAAACTCTCAGTGCCCTTTACGAGCTTGAAAACATAACGGAGCTCGGACTGATAACTCCTGCCCTTGCAAGGCTTGAGGACGGACTTATCACCTCCAAAGAGCTTTCCCGATATCTCAAGACTCTCGTCTGAGGAGGTCAATATGATTTACTATATAGACATTCAGCCTGTAAAAAAGAGAGTAAAGCTGCCGCTTAAAAAGCTTCGTGCATTGGTGTATTCCTCTGCGCTTCTTCTGTCCTTCTGCATCATCCTGCCCTTTTCTCAGGCATCGGTAAATACAGCTCACATCGTTGCTGTCTCTTCTGCTGAATTTAAGGCTGCAGATACAGTTTCAGCCACAGAAGCATTCACAGAAATATCTGTTCATACCTTTTCAAATTTTGTTTCTCCCCTTGACAATGCCTATATCTCTTCCCGCTTTGGCTACCGTACAAATCCCGTTTCGGGCAAATATAAGCTTCACGGGGGGCTTGACCTTGCCTCTGGCAAAGGCTCTCCCATATATGCTGTTTCAGGCGGTGAGGTCACTACCTCCGCTTATTCTGAAAGCTACGGAAATTATGTTGTGATAGACCATAAGAACGGCTACGAAACTCTGTACGCACACTGCTCAGAGCTTTTATGCAGCAAGGGCGATTCTGTCAGCTGCGGTGATACTATTGCACTTGTTGGAAGTACAGGAAATTCCACAGGCCCACATCTGCATATCGAAGTACGGCAGGACGGCGAGAGAATCGACCCTGAGATATATTTCGGGGAGTTTTTCACGTGAGTTTTAAGATAGGCGGCTGCAAAATAACCGTAAGCTTCTTTTTCTTTGCAGTGCTGTGCATATGCTCCCTTGCAGACAGCAGCTCGGTCATGCTCTCCGGTCTGCTTGCAGCCCTGCTTCATGAATGCGGACATCTGGCCACTGTTTTATTTTTCGGCTTGCGCCCTCAGTCTGTTTCTGTCAGTTCAGCAGGCTTTGTCATGCATATTCCACAGCTTGAAAGAAATCGAAAAATACATATTCTCACTGCATTATCGGGCGGTGTGACAAATCTCATTCTTTTTTTGCTGTTCTTTCCTCTGTGGAAGGATTTTGCCGCTGCAAATCTGGCGCTGTGCATTCTGAGTCTGCTGCCCTGTGACCCCTTCGACGGCGGAATCATCATTCGCTCTGTTCTTGAAAAATATATGCCAGAAAGAAAGGCAGATCACATTATGCTTCTGCTCACTCTGACAATCCTTGTCTGTCTGATAATCGCAGGCACCATGATTCTTTTCCGCTCAAAATACAATCTCTCCTTGCTCACACTTTCCATGCTTATTTTCACAACAATTTGTCAAAGGACATTGAAATAATCTGCACTTTGCGGTATCATTAGAGGGATTGGAGGTTATCTGATGATTCGCAAAGATATAGAAGATTTCCTGCTCAAGGTGCAGAAGCCCGGCAGATACGTGGGCGGCGAACCGGGCAGTGTTGTTAAAAAGCTCGATGATGTAAATATAAGATTTGCTTTCTGTTTTCCCGATTCCTATGAGATAGGCATGTCTCATCTGGGAATAAAGATTCTTTACGGTCTTTACAACAGCATCCCCGATGTATGGTGCGAGCGTGTTTTTGCTCCCTGGGATGATATGGAAAGGGAAATGCGCGAAAGAAGCATTCCCCTGTACGGACTTGAAAGCGGAGATGCAATAAAAGATTTTGATTTTGTGGGCTTTACTCTTCAGTATGAGCTGAGCTACTCCAATATACTCAATATGCTCGACCTCGCTCAGATCCCTCTCCTTGCAAAGGACAGAACTGAGAACGACCCCATAATCGTCTGCGGAGGCCCATGTGCCTGCAACGGCGAGCCGCTTGCTGATTTTGTGGATATCTTCTCCCTTGGTGACGGCGAAGAGGTTTCTGTCGATATGTTTGACCTTTACAGAGACTGCAAGGAAAAGGGTCTTACCCGTCAGCAATTCCTCGAACTGGCAAGTAAGATTGATGGTCTTTATGTCCCCTCTCTTTACAATGTAGAGTACAACGAGGACGGCACAATCAAAAGTGTTGCCCCCATCGGAGACTCTCCTGCAACTGTAAAGAAGCGTGTTGTATCAGACCTTGATTCGATGTACTATCCCGACAATTTTGTGGTGCCCTTTATCGATATCGTTCACGACCGTGCAGTTGAGGAAATTTTCAGAGGCTGTATAAGAGGCTGCCGCTTCTGTCAGGCAGGATTCCTTTACAGACCCATACGAGAGAAAAGCCCCGAAACCATCAACCGCCAGTGCCGTGACCTGTGCAGAAACACAGGCTATGATGAAATTTCCCTCTCTTCTCTTTCCTCCAGCGACTATACAAAGCTCCCCGAGCTGCTGGACGAAATGATAGACTGGTCGGAAAAAGACAAGGTCAGCATTTCTCTGCCCTCTCTGCGTGTGGACGGCTTTTCCGCAGAGCTTACCGAAAAGCTTAAAAAGGTACGCCGCGGCGGTCTGACTTTCGCTCCTGAGGCAGGTACTCAGAGACTGCGTGATGTAATAAACAAGAATGTAACGGAAGAAGAGCTTGTAAACACCTGCCGCACCGCTTTTGACGGTGGCTGGACAAGTGTAAAGCTTTACTTCATGATAGGTCTTCCCACCGAGACGCTTGAGGACGTTGAGGGCATAGTCAAGATGGCACAGCTTGCCGTTGATACCTTCTACCGTAATCCCAACAAACCCAAGGGCAAGGGTGTGCAGGTTACTGCCAGCGCATCGACCTTTGTACCAAAGCCCTTCACTCCCTTCCAGTGGGAGCCTCAGGATACAATCGATGT
>JAZSNZ010000009.1:0-8187 GCA_045536645.1 Acutalibacteraceae bacterium | reverse complement strand
GGCTACAGCAACTATAGTAAATCTTCCATAACAAGTGCGACATACTCTTTTGTTATGACCTCTGCAAAGTCAGGCAGAAAGGCCTACTGCGTTGTTACTGACAAATACGGCAACAGTGTAAAAACCAATGTGGTTACACTGAGCCTCGAGTCATATGCAAAGATAACAAAACAGCCGGCTAATGCTTCTGCATCAATCGGAAGCACAGTAAGTACCACAGTTACCGCAACAGGTGACGGACTTAAGTATCAGTGGTATATCAAGGATACAGGCTACAGCAGTTACAGCAAATCTTCCATAACAAGTGCGACATACTCTTTTGTTATTAGTTCCGCAAAATCAGGCAGAAAGGCATATTGCGTTATTACCGACAAATACGGCAATTCTGTAAAGACCAACGTTGTCACATTCACTGCAAAATAAATAATAACCCCTCAGTTCGAACCAATCGGACTGAGGGGTTAATCATTACTGCGTGAGATGCATGAAATTACTGTGCTGTATTCTGCTCTGCCATGAGGATACGGGTCTGTTCCTCTATAGCGGTAGTGTCAGGACAGGCAAATCTGATAATTTCCATAAGGTCATAGGAGAAATTGTTTGCCAGTTCGTTATTGGAGACAATATAAGGGGCGGGTGCAGGCATCATACAGACAGGCTTACCTTCGCTGTCGTGGAAAACTATCATATACGAACCTACCCATTCTTCCGGGGACTCCTCGCCGTTGAGGGGCTTACCGTCAAGACTGCAGAGCAGACTGGCAGGACGGTATCCGTGGTCGTAAATATGAGAAGCATCGATATCAGTATAATACAGATGATCAAAATCCATGTATTCCTCGATAGTTTCAAGCAGTTTGTTGACTCGCCATTGAGAAAACTCATATGTCTCAGTGCAGTGTGTTCTGATGTCGCCGTTTCTGAGCGGCTCGGTGGTGTAAACCTCCAGTGTACCATCGCTTCGGATAGTATAATTGATTTCAAACCAGGGCTCACAGTCTTCACTGAGACCGTTCCAAAGTGCCTCTGTCATGGGAGCCGGCATATAGGAAATAATGGTATGCTCAAAGGATATTCCAAGCTCCTCCATTCTGACCTGATTTGTTCTCTCGTGTATTGAATCATTTGTGTCATCGATGAGATCGGTGTAGTCATCGTAGGGAACAAGATCAAATATCTGTTGGAAAACTGCGTTATACTGTTCGTTTTCTGTTGCGTTTATGCCTCCGCATTTATGCACAACATTGCCGTTCTCATCAAAGAGGGAAAGCTCATGACCAATAGCGTAGCTCTGATATTCAGGCTCTATTTCATTGATGTTAAGTATTTCATTGTCACGAAATGCATGAATAACACTCTGCTTCTGCTCCTCGGTCACGGTGAATTTTCTTTTTTCAATAACATCTATCTGTACACCTTCGTAGTTGTAGCCGCCTGTATAGGCCTCAAGACTATTATCTGCATAGAGTGTGTAAACAATTTTGAATCTGCCGCAGCAGAAGCCGTATCTTGGAGACAGTTCCAGACTGAATACCGTATTGTCGTATGACACCCCTTTTTCTTTTTCCAGCTTTTCAGCAGGACTCATTGCTTTGCATGAAGCGAAGATCGTCATGATGCTTAGCAGACACAGAAGCAATGCCGTGATTTTTACTGTTCTTTTCATTTCCCAAATACTCCTTTTTGTTTTTTTGAAGATTCTTCGTTTTTGATGTTAACACATTATTCATTATTTGTCAATAATTAATTAATTATTAGACTTAAATGCGTATAGTTTGAAGGTTTTTGGTAAAACAGAAAAGACCGCAATATGCGGTCTTTTTGTATATAAAATATGGATATTCCAAAGTAACGTCAGAGGCATTATTACAGAATACTGTATTTCTGTTATCAGGAAAGAAATGAAATTATTGTATCGATAACTCGGCTATCTGAAAGGTAGTCGGCATGGTTGATATCTTCATACTTTGAAACACCGGCATTCTGAAATCGTTCCGAAAGAGAGTATGCAATCTTCGGAGAAAATGTTTCATCGTCGTCAGATGTAATAATAAGTGTCTTTGATGTTACATCCGGGGCATAGGTCTTTGTATCGATATTATCTGTTACAAAATCCTTGAAGAGTTTACTGTAGAGAGGAACACGGGAATCATAAAGATCGAGCAGATCTCTGTATGGAGAGACAAGCACGAGGCCTGCACAGTCACGCTTTGATGCAAGATAGGTTGCCATTCCTGTTCCATAACTGTAACCCACAATGTAGATTTCATCTTTTTTTACATAATCAAGGAGCTTGGCGTAGTCATAAATCTGCATTGCGGCAAACTGCATTTCATCAAGAGTCATTTCACCACCGCTGTCCTGAGTTCCCGGGTAGTCAGCACTGATAAAAACAAAATCATCGAAGGTGTCGATATACTTTATCATGCTGTTATATGCTATTTCGCCTGCGCCGCCGAAATAGATGATTGCCTTTTTCGGTGTGCTGAAATCGCTGCTTCGGGCATATCCCACAAGCTGACCGATATTAAGCTGTACTATTGATGTATCTGTCTGAGAGACCTTTTCCACATTGTCAAACATGGAAAAAGCGATATGCTTGAAAATAAGATTTGACGCCATACCGTTTGCAACGAAAAAGACGGCAAGAGCAACAGGCAGGGCAACTAAAGCTTTACGAGGTTTTTTCATTTCTGACCTCCAATTGTCGAGAGTAAAAATAAACCCCTTGCAAAAAGGGGTTTATCAGAAATTATTTATCGGTCATGAGCTTGTTGATAACATCCATAAAGGTGTTGATGTCCGCAAACTGACGGTAAACAGATGCAAAGCGGATATAGGCAACCTCATCGATATTGCGAAGCTGCTCCATAGCCAGCTCACCGACTGTAAGAGAAGTAACCTCTCTGTCAAGGGAGTTCTGAAGCTTGGATTCAATTTCGGTAATGGCCTTTTCCAGTGTATCGATGGAAACGTGTCTCTTATCACAGGCCCTGAGCATACCGTTGAGAAGCTTGTTTCTGTCGAAAGGCTCACGACTCTTGTCTCGCTTGACAACAACAATGGGAACTGTTTCAATTATTTCATAGGTAGTAAAGCGCTTTGCACAACTGAGACACTCACGTCTGCGTCTTATTTTTTCGCCCTCATCGGTGGGGCGGGAATCAATAACTTTACTTTCAGGGTAAGAGCAAAATGGGCATCTCATAAAAACACTCCAGTCAACATCTATATTATTATGGATTATACCACAACATATTATGTTAATCAAGATGTATTTCTCTGAAATAACACAAAATCTATTAATTTATTCTATTATTCCGGAAGATGATATCTTACAGCTGACAGATATATTTATTTCGGCTTCGGAAAAGTTGTTTTTAAGATACTGATCGTTTGATTCATACCATTTTCTGCAGTCCTGCCTGAGGGCAGTTTCGAGTCCTAGCAATTCAACGCCGTACTTATATCGGCACAGTGAAACAATATGATTGATTTTTGAGGTGAGAACCTCTTTTATAATCTCTTTGCTGTTATTTCTGTCAGAATCAGAAGTGTCTATGAGCAGGCATTCAACATTGAGTTTTATATCAAATACAGGCAAATTGTTTTTGATGGTGCATGAAGTTTGGCACTCTGATGAAATTATCTGAAAACAGGAGCTTTCGTTTTTATCAGTTACAATATCCAATATGCCGTCTGTCTGCTTATTTCGCAGAAGGCGTATGGTTTCAAGCTCTGAGTAACCGAGCTTGCCGGCATAATCACTGTTTTTAAAAACACTTATTCCTGTAACAGCGAGAGCGATGTCTGTCTGAGATTTTTTATCTGTAGTACTGACGGTTGTGTAGTTGCTGTTTTCAACTGCACCAAGCGAGAAGAGATTAAAGCTGAGATTGTCTGTTTTTTTTGAATAAAGTGAGGTCAATGTATAACCATCGAGTACATTGGAATTGGCAGAAGAGTAATGGTTTGACAGTCGGTTTATCATTACCGCTGTTGAAACGCCTGAGAATTTCATGGATAAAAGGTCAGAGGCCTTGATATCTGTAGTGACCACGACGCATTTTCTTCGTACTGATGCCATTCTGAAAAGCATATCTATATCATCAAATGACAGCATTTCAAGATAATCTTTACCCAGTACAAGAGCCTGCAGATGCTCAAAATTGGCTTCGCTGTCAGAATTTCTTATAAGCTCCCGAACGGCAAGGGGCAGGGAGGATGACCTTATTACAGAGTTTATATAGGTCATTTTGTCTGATGACTGGTCTGATTGCTCGCCTCTCGGATTTGCATAGTGGAATGTAAAGCGATAAAGCCCCTCCTCTTCATCGGGGTCAATGCCAAGACCCAAAATAAAAATATGGTCGTTTATATCAGTCATATCCCAGCAGCCTGTCAATGTAAATGCATTAATTAAAATCAGGAGTGACAGGAATATACTTTTGCATCGCACGAATTATCGCCCCTTTTCTTAATTAACGAAATGAGAAAAAGTATTGGAATGACTGCGAATAAAACAGTTATCTCGCAGTAAATCAGAGTGTCTGATATAAACTGATTTATGCTTTCGTTATAGCCAAATAAAATAACAAACAGGAGAATCAGATAGACGGGAATGGAATATCTGAATTTCTTCGGATGAAATACCATTGAAAGTGCTTCGGCAGAGCAATGGCAAGTAAGTGCAACAAAAACACAGACGGAAATAATTCTGACAACGAGTGTGATAGTATCAAACCGCTCGATAATTCGCAGATATTTAAGCTGAACTGTTCTTGCAAGCTCGGTGACTGGGTAAATGAGATTTGCGCCTGCACGAAGAGTAAATATCCCTATTATACAGACAGAGAGAATCAGAAGAATCAGCGCACAGGCAGAATATCCGCCTAATAAAGCAAGCTTTCGTCTGTTTTTATTTTTAACCCTGCATACAAAAAACAATGTTGTTTCTATGCAGGCAAAGCATGAAACAGAATTGATGACCTGATGAAAAATACCCGATAATTTAAGTTGAAACAAGGTTTTAACCTCACCAAAATCACTTGATGATAAAAACATAGCCAAAGTTATGAATATTGTCAACAAAAGGGGAACAGCCAGTATTTCTGTCAGCTTGCACAGACCGCCCGGGCCTGAAAGAGAGATGATAAAAGCAGTGATTATTATTACAAGGGCTATGATTTTAAATGGGGTCTTATCAAAAAGAAAAAGCTGTATATCGTTTGCCTCAAGTGTTGTCAGTCGTATTGCATGCAGGAGAAAATATACAAAAAACAGTACCCCAAGTATTTTTGAGGATACTTTTCCTGCCGCTAATTGAACTGAACTGCTCAATGATTCAGCCTCAATAAATTTGAAAATTCGAAGCTGCATCAGAAGAACAGGAATAATCAGTGCAGCGGAAACAGCCAGCCCGATAAACCATTCATGAGTTATTGCGTGTCCGAAAGATGACGGATACAAATTAAGTCCGAATGACATTGAAAACAGAGTGATTGAAAAAAGCTGAAAGGGCGTGACATTTTCAGTTTTCTTTGTCAATGAGACCACCTCCCGTCGCTTGAAAATTTATCTTCTGTCATAAATACCTTGTTCCTTAATCTGTGCATTCGTGCAGGCGCCTGAAAAACTGAAATAATCAACTGACGCAGATTCACAGGTGACAGAGGACTTGAGAAGGGAATGCCGAAATTGCGCTGTGAAACAAATCTGGATAGCATGATAAGCATACCTGCGGTCGTTCCGAATATACCGAGCACAGCGGCGCAGATTATGAGAAAATATTTATAGAATCGAATTGTAGATTTCAGGGAATAGGAGGGAATAGCAAAGGAAGAAAGGGTGGAGATGCCTGTTATAATTATAATCAAGGGACTGAGCAGGCCTGCGTTTATTGTGGCATCTCCGATAATAAGACCGCCGACAATTGCAAGTGCTCCGCTGATTTTCTGAGGCATTCGAATGCTGGCTTCACGGATTATTTCAAAAACCAGTTCGATAAGGATTACCTCGACGATTGCAGGGAAAGGGACATTTACTCTGTTCAATGAAGTCAGCAGAAGCAGTTTTGTCGGAAGCATTTCGGGGTGATAGGAAATTACAGAAACATAGAGAGCAGGAGCAGAAACGGCTATCAGAGCACAAATCCACCGAAGCAGTCTTATACACCCTGCAAAAAACCAGTTTTCATAATTATCATCGCTGACTGACATAAGGTCAGATACGGTAATTGGAAGTATCAGAGCATGAGGACTGCCGTTTACAAGGATAACGACCTGACCGTTTGAAATGGCAGACGCGGCAAGGTCTGTCTGTTCCGTTCCTCCTGACTGAGGGAAAATGCTTAAATTGTTACCATTAATCAATTGCTCCAGCTTGCCTGAATCGCCGATGATATCTGTACTGACAGCATCTATTCTTCTTCGTATTTCATCTATCAGCAAGGTATTTGTAACACCTCTGATATAGCACAGGCATATGTCTGTATGAGAGCGCATTCCAACCTTCATGGGTTCTAAAACAAGATTGGGGTCAGCAAGACGCCGCCGCAAAAGTGCTGTATTGAATCTGAGATTTTCAGTAAAACCTTCGTGAGGGCCTCTTATAGACCCTTCGTTTGGACTTTCATTTACCCCTCTCGACTCAATCGCACGTACGCCTGCAATATAGCATTCCGATTCGCCTTCGATGATTATTGCCGCATCACCGGATAAGGCGGAAAGATATGCTTTTGATAGGCTTTTCTCTGCTGAAATTTCAGCAGAGCCGAAAAGCTGTGTTATTTCATCAAGTGGTGAAAATTTGTTTTCGTACGAATGTTCCGCGTATCGTCTTGATGCAAGTATAACGCTGGATTCTATCAGAACCTTATTGCTCATTCCGTCTATAAATAAAACTGCAGCACGTTTTCCGGATGCAAGAGTAAACTCTCTGAGCAGTATATCCTTGCTTTTGCCAATGAGCCTTTTTATATAACTGCAGTTTTTTTCAAAGCTGTCTTTTCCGGTAAACAGATTCTGATTATAATTGTGCGAAATATCAAAAACCGAGCCGTTATCCTCATTGTCAGCAGGGTATTCCATTCCCATAAGCCAGTCGGTGAATTTATTGGACAAATAATCACGTCCCATACAAATTGTGGTTTATCATTGGAAATTGTTGACTGAATGAAAAATAAATATACGTTCGAACTGTAAAATTAATAAATAGTCTTTAAAAAAGGAATAAAATCATGTATAATAAATCAGTCTGAGTATTCAGAATTATTGATATACAAGGCGGTGCTTATATGGCGCAGGTTTTTTCGGTATCAATGTCCAAAATAATCAAGGAATTATCCCTTGAACAGGTTTTGATGCCGCGCGATCCCGATACAGTCATGGTCGAATCTGCCGAGGTCAACAGGCCCGGTGTGGAACTGACGGGATTTATGGATTATTATGATAATACAAGACTTTTGGTATGCGGACTGACTGAGATTTCCTTTCTGCAGAAGTTTGACAGGGAAACAAGAGTAAAGTGCCTCGACACACTTTTTTCAAAGGGTGCTCCGGGACTTATAATCTCAAGAGGTCTTGAGCCGCTTCCTGAAATGCTTGAGGCAGCCAAAAAACACACAATGCCAATACTTAGAACAAACGATCAGACCAGTGGATTTATTTCCGCTCTCGTTGCATTTCTCAATGTTGAGCTTGCACCTAGAGTGACACGCCACGGTGTTCTGGTCGAGGTCTACGGTGAAGGTATTCTGCTGACAGGTGACAGCGGTGTAGGTAAATCTGAGACCGCTATAGAGCTTGTAAAGCGAGGACATCGACTGATTGCGGATGATGCAGTTGAAATCAGACGAGTTTCCAATAAAACTCTTGTCGGTTCAGCTCCTCCGAATATCAGACATTTTATCGAGCTTCGCGGCATAGGAATCATAAATGCAAGACGAATTTTCGGTATGGGTGCTGTCAAGATAACAGAAAAAATCGACCTTGTTATCAACATGGAGATTTGCGACAGCAGCAAGGTATATGACAGAATGGGAATGGACGATGAGTACACCGAGATTCTCGGCAATAAGGTACCGTCGCTGACTATCCCTGTTAAGCCCGGACGTAACCTCGCTATCATAATTGAGGTTGCAGCTATGAACAACAGACAAAAGAAAATGGGTTACAATGCTGCAAGAGA
>JAZSNZ010000246.1:0-1649 GCA_045536645.1 Acutalibacteraceae bacterium | reverse complement strand
AAGCCCCTTGCGGGAGTTTGGGGGCAGAGCCCCCAACTTCATGTGCTTTTTTAAAATTGGGTCACTGACCCAATTTTATTTATCCGCAGAGGGTGCAGCCTTCGCAGGAGCCTGTGCATTTAGGGGCGTCTGTTTTTTCATTGCCCTTCTTGTCAACCGTTATCATCATTCTGTACTGTACAGGTGCGCCGTCGCCAAAATCCAGCAGATACTTGAGTATGACCATTCCGCCGTTCTCAGAGACATTATGCATCACCTTTTCCGAGGTGCATGTAAGACGGAAAGTGCCTTCGTCGGTGGAATAGGGGAACTCGCTGGTCTCGCCCTGCCTGAAGGTCATGCCCATTATCTGCCTTCCGCTGGAAGCGGCAGTGCGCACGAATGTGACGGTGCCATCGTGATGAGCTGTAAGACGGGTCAGAACTGCATCGCTCTGCTCGTCTGCAGGGGGTTCGATATATTCAAGAGTGGTGTATCTTTCGTCAACTGAAACAACCACGTCAGTGTCAAACTGTACCTTCTCCGTCTCGCCGTCAATGGTGTAGGCGGTAAGAGAATTAAGAGTGAGATTGCTCATTTAAAATCCTCCCTGAATGGATTCTATGGTCACATACTCGACCTTTGAGGAGATATCCTCGCCGAGAAGAAGTGATGCGGTGGCAGTAAAGCCCTGGGGTGCATCGGTGACAAAGAACTGGTATTTTGCCTCGTTGCTCTCGTAAGCGAGCATGTCGTTTTCCGTCAGCAGTGAGCGGACATACTCGCCCGTTGCGGCGCCTGCATCAATAAGAGTTACCCCATCGCCCAGATAATTGCCTATCGCCTCTCTGAGAATGGGATAGTGAGTACAGCCGAGAATCAGAGTGTCAATGTTCTGCTCACGCAAAGGCTCGAGATAACGCTTTACGGTCTCCTGCACGAGAATATCAGAAGCATCGATAAAGCCGTTTTCAACAAGGGGCACGAACAAGGGGCAGGCCTGACCGAAGACCTGTGCTTCGGGGATAAGCTTTGCTATCTCCTTGCCGTAGGAGCCGGATGCTACAGTTGCCGCCGTTCCGATAACGCCTATGCGGTTGTTCTTTGTAGCTTTTACAGCAGCCGCGGCGGCAGGCACTACAACGCCCGTAAAAGGAACTGACAGCCCTTCTCCTGCGTCTCCTGCAACGGAGCTTACCGTTCCGCAGGCGGCAACGACCATCTTCACTCTCTTGCCCAGCAGGAAGCGGACGTCCTCAAGGGCGTACTTATGAATGGTGTCGGCGCTTCGGTTTCCGTAAGGCACTCTGCCTGTATCGCCGAAGTAAATTATGCTCTCGTTGGGGAGTATTCTGCGAAGCTCACGCACGCAGGTCAGTCCTCCGAGACCTGAGTCAAAAACGCCTATAGCGTCGTTTTTCATGGCTTTACCACCTTTCGATGGATAGAGGTATAAATGTTGATGATTCTATTATGTGTGATGTAGTCATGCTGAATGTAAAGTCGCCCTTTGGGCGACACAGGGAACCCCCGCCGAGGGTTCCCTACACCAAAACAGTCCACCGGACTGTTTTGGTTACCCTCCTGCGGTTTTTGCGCATAAGGGATTTCGCTCCTTGCGAGGAGCGTCTCAGGGGCTCTGCCCCTGAGAACCCTGCCAAAGGACATCG
>JAZSNZ010000081.1:0-3114 GCA_045536645.1 Acutalibacteraceae bacterium | reverse complement strand
CGTTGCCGAGCTGTGGTACAGAGTGGGGTGGAGGGACAGAATTGTTTCGAATGAAGAAATAGCCTGCGAGGGCTGTTCTTCTCACAAAAGCTGTACATACAACCTTGTGGAATGCACAAAGGAACACGGTGTGGGGAAATGCAATCAGTGCCCCGAATTTCCCTGCGCAAAAATCGAATCCATGCTCGCCCGCTCTGCAGAGTATCAGAAAAAGTGCAGAGAGGTCTGTACAGAGGCAGAATACGAAGCTCTGGAAAAAGCATTTTTTGATAAGGAGAGCAACCTCAGAAAATAATCGGGGTGGATAACATGAAAGACAGCTTGTTTCAAAGCGGCTTCAAAATCAGAATAGATTCGAGTCAATGCACATCGTTGATTTCCGGCAGCGCATTTATCGACAACACCCACGATGTATGGGTATACAAGGATATTCAGCTTGAAAGCGGAAAGATATATGGCTTTGTTGGCGAGTACGGACAGGGGAATATGTATCTTTCTTACCTTTTGGGAGGAAAAATCGATTTTGGCAATTTGAGGCTGTTTTGCAACGACACTGAGATTTCTAAAAATGACCTTAGTGCTGTTAGCTGGAATCTTGAACCGAGCAATGAACCTTATAAGAATAGTGTTGTCAGAAAATCTATTGAAAAAGCTATTAAAAAGAATGCACTGAAAGAGAACTTCGAAGATGTTGCAGATAAATTCCTGCTGACAGAGCCGAGATACGGCAGAAAACTTCGCGCATTAAGCGGCGAGAGGTGGCGAGCATCGGCGGCCTTGGGGTATGCAAGCAGAAAGAAAATCTTTTATGCTCCGTATAACACGAGCCGATTTTATTATCATATGTGTCAGACAGGACTTCTTAAGGTGCTGAAAGAGTTGACCGACAGCGGTGCGATGGTGTTTCTGCCCGTTGGATCTGATGATTTTATAAAGCACATAGCCGACGAGTGTATTTATATAAAGGAAAGTTATGAAGTCGATAAATTAAAGCCTTCTTCGATAAGGTGAGGAATCTGAGAAAATAGGTATAAAAGCCTTGATTTTCCAATCAGTATAAGCTACAATACAAAAGCTGGCACTCTCTGTGCGAGAGTGCCAATTTCTATTTTGCAAAGAGGTCAGAAAAAATGAGAAAAAAGCAATTCAAAGCTGAGTCCAAGCGTTTGCTTGACTTGATGATCAACACGATCTACACACACAAGGAAATTTTTATCAGGGAGCTTATCTCCAACGCAAGCGATGCCATAGACAAGCTCTACTACCGTTCACTTGAAGGCGGAATAATGGGCTTGAACCGCGATGCGTTCTCGATCGATATAGATATCAGCAAAACCGACAGAACTATCACCATTACCGATAACGGCTGCGGCATGACCAAGGAAGATCTTGAAAGCAACCTCGGCACAATCGCCCACAGCGGCTCTCTTGATTTCAAGCAGAATATGGAAGAAAAGGAAGAAATCGATGTTATCGGACAGTTCGGTGTAGGCTTCTATTCTGCATTTATGGTAGCGGAAAAGATAACCGTCCTTACAAAGGCCTACGGTGAAGAGCAGGCATATCTGTGGGAATCTGAGGGCGTTGACGGCTATACTATCGAAGAAGCACAGAAGATTGACCACGGTACGATAATCACCCTGTTCCTCAGAGAGAACACCGAGAATGATGACTATGACACCTATCTTGACCAGTACAAGATCCAGGGACTTATCAAGAAGTATTCCGATTATATCCGCTATCCCATCAGAATGGACATCACCGATTTCAAGAGGGTAGAGGGCAAGGACGGAGCGCCCGACGATTACGAAGAGATCACCGAGCGCAAGACCGTAAACAGCATGGTTCCCCTGTGGAAGAAGAACAGAAGCGAGATAACGAAGGAAGAGTACGAGGAATTCTACAAGCAGAATTTCTATGATTATACTGCACCTCTCAAGTACGCTCATATGTACACCGAGGGTACAGCGAATTTCAATGCTCTGCTTTATATCCCCTCCAAGGCACCTGCAAATTACTATACCAAGGAGTATGAAAGCGGTCTGAAGCTCTACGCTTCCGGTGTGCTTATCACCGATTGCTGCAAGGATCTGCTGCCTGATTACTTCGGCTTTGTAAGAGGTCTTGTGGATTCTCAGGACTTATCTCTTAATATCTCCCGTGAAATGCTCCAGCACGACAGACAGCTAAAGCTCATTTCGGGCAGAATCGAAAAGAGAATAAAGAGCGATCTTCTGAACATGATGAAGAACGACAGAGAGAATTACGAAAAGTTCTTCGATGCATTCGGACTTCAGCTCAAATACGGCGTTTACAGCGGTTTCGGACAGAACAACGAGCTGCTCAGTGAGCTTCTGCTCTTTAAGTCCAGCCGAGGAAATTACGTATCCCTTTCCGATTATGTGACCTCCATGCCCGAGGGTCAGAAGGAAATCTACTATGTCTGTGCCGAGAGCGAAGCCAAGGCGGCGCTCATGCCTCAGACAGAAATGCTTCGCGACAAGGGCTATGAGATTCTGTATTTCACTCAGGAGGTTGACGAGTTTGCAATAAAGATCCTCCGCGAGTTTGAGGGCAAGGAATTCTGCTCTGCCGCATCTGCTCAGATTGATAACGATGAAAAGGTAAAGGAAGCAGAGAAGATAGCAGAAGAGAAGAAGGATCTTTTTGCTGCAATGCTCGAACAGCTCGACGGCAAGGTAGTGGCAGTCAAGCCCTCAAAGATACTTAAAACTCACCCTGTATGCCTTACCACCGAAGGCGAAATTTCCCTTGAAATGGAGAAGGTGCTTTCTGCCATGCCCAACGGCGGCGGAATGAAAGCACGCAAGGTGCTTGAAATAAACACTTCACACCCTGTTTTCGAACGTCTTTCCGCACTTTCCGATAACTCTGAAAAGCTCAAAAAGTACTGCGAGCTTCTTTATAATCAGGCACTTCTCATTGAAGGACTTCCCATTGAGGACCCTGTAGCATTTTCAAACGCTATCTGCGAGCTTATGTAACCAAAAAGGATTCAAAATGACTGTGTCCTTTTGTGGGGTGTCAAGGGGCGTTGAGAATCTGCGATTCTCCGGCCATGACGCAGGAGTTTGAGGACGGCAGTCCTCAACT
>JAZSNZ010000018.1:0-2847 GCA_045536645.1 Acutalibacteraceae bacterium | reverse complement strand
AAATGATCAACTCCTTGGCTCACAGAACGACATGGCTACGATCCGACTTCTCCGAAGGAATATGACCTGCTGGTCTTCTTCATGCAGAACAAGGGCGTTGCTCTTTCAAGAGAGCGCATGCTCAACGGAGTCTGGAACTATGATTATTTCGGTGACCTTCGCACCGTTGACACCCATGTAAAGCAGCTTCGCAGCAAGCTGGGTGAATCGGGAGACATGACCGTTACCGTGCGAGGAATAGGCTACAGATTTGAGGTGAAGTAAGTGAAAATGCCGATACGTACAAGGATAATAGTAATGCTGCTGGGTGTTATAGCCTTGTACGTTTTTATTACTCTTGCCATCAATTCCGCTTTTCTCAAGACATATTACATGAGTATAAAGCAGGCTAATCTTTTGGACAGCTTTGATAAGATCACCAAAATCGATTATTCATCCGACAAGGAATCCATCGATCTTAAAATTGAGCTGATCGAGGACAGTATGAACATACATGTCTATATAATCGATGACGAGTACAGACTGCTCTATGCAGGAAGAGGTTCCGATGACATACTCACCGAAATCTCAGGCTCCGACGAAAAATATTGGTTCAGCTCCTGGGCTCTGCCCTACGGTGATTATTACTCAGAAGGAGAGATCAACAATTCCCTTTTCGGAGAAAAGCCATCTGTCGCCATTCGCACAAACAGCCGACTCAATGCTCAGGCCATCACGCTTTACGCAAAGTGTCCCGCTGTAAAAGGCCGTTACAATTATGTAATGATAAGCACCTCTATCTCCGCCATTGATGCAAGCGTTGCAATATACAACAGGTTCGCATTTTTTGTCATGCTTATCGTGCTTATTATCGGTCTGTTTTTCAGCACCATAATGACAACACAGATCATGGCGCCCTTCAGAAAAATCAACCGTACAACCCATAGGCTGGCAAACCTCAATTTCGATGACAGGCTTGATATTCGCACCAACGATGAGGTCGGACAGCTCGCCAGAAGCATAAACCATATGTCAGACCAGCTTGAGGCAAAAATCCACGAACTGAGTATCGCAAATGAACAGCTGCGAAGGGATATCCTCGAGAAAGAGGCTATTGACAAAATGCGCACTGATCTTATTTCAAATGTTTCCCACGAGCTCAAAACTCCGCTGTCCATCATATTGGGCTATAGTGAAGCCCTCCAGCTTGCCGATTCAAGTGATGACAAGGATTACTACTGCTCCATCATTCAGGACGAGGCAGAAAAGATGACCAGACTCGCCTCTCGTCTGCTGGACATTGCAGAGCTTGAGTCTGGCAGTGCATCCCTTGATATTGTCGCCTTCGACCTTGCTGCCCTTGCCGGCGACAGAGTAAAAAAGATCAGCATGCTCCTTGCAGAAAACAACATTTCCGTCTCATGTGAAAGTTCAGGCTGCTGTCTTGTCGAGGCTGATGCCAACAGAATTGAAGAAGTAATAAACAACCTCCTTTCAAATGCTGTCCATCACACTCCGGAAAACGGCATCATTAATGTTTCTGTTACCGAAAAGGTTGACGATGTCGAATTAATAGTGTACAATTCAGGAAGTTATATTCCTGACACAAGTTTACCGCATCTCTGGGAAAGCTTCTATAAAGTAGACAAAGCCCGTACCAGAAAATATGGCGGTTCAGGACTTGGTCTGAAAATTGTGGGCAGTACTCTCGATTCTCATAATCACGAGGGATACCGTACCTCCTATACCGCAAGAAACGTTTCGGGCGGCGTGGAATTCTGTATTACTCTGCCGAAGGCTTCTTGCGAAATTCCCGAAAGGATCGATTAGCAATGAATGACACCATTAACGCTATTCTCTCAAGACGAAGCAACAGAGGCTTCACCGACAAGCCGCTGAGCGATGTGCAGATGAGCCTTCTTAAGGAATGTGCACTGGCATCTCCCACTGCACGTAATATGCAGTCATGGCACTTTTCCTTTATAAGCAACAAGAAAATAATTTCTCAGGTAGAAACAGAAACTGTCCGTATTATTGATTCTACCGCTGATGAGGCAACAAAAGCCCGTATTAATTCCCGTAACCGCACTATCTTCTATGACGCACCGCTGGTGGTCTTTATTTCTTCTGACCCCTCCAATAAGTGGAGTCATATAGATGCGGGTATCGCCGTTGAGAATCTTGCTATCGCGGCTCAATCCATTGGTCTTGGCTCAGTTATTATCGGTATGTGCGGCATGGCCTTCGAAGGAGAAAAGAAAGCAGAGCTTTCTGATATATGCGGTTTTCCTAAAGGCTTTGAATTTTCTATCGCCATCTCTATCGGTCAGCCCAATGTCTCAAAGGAATCCCACGAAATCGGTGAAAATAAGCTTACTGTCATCGATTGATGTGTCCTATATAAACCGCAGTGCATTCTGCGGTTTTCTTTTTATCGCAATTTGTCTTCATACGATTGATTTCCTGTTTTTTAGTGATATAATAATATTGTTCTCAGGTTTTTATTTTCAATATTTTTTATTTTGTTGTGGTGATTTTTTGTTACTCTCAATTTATACATCAATTATCAGCGATCCGGATTATTCGGAGCTGTTTGAAATATTCTACAAAAAATACAAGCTCATCCTCATTCACGATGCGTTCCTTATAATCAATGACTATAATTATGCTCAGGACATTGTGCACGATGCGTTTATAAGAATTGCCAAGTATATAGATAAAATTGATTTTGGTGATGATCCCCTGCCCATTCTGCGTACTGTCACCAAAAACTGCGCTATCAATTTTTATAATAAACAGAAAAAAGAACAGGTTTCCTATGAGCCCGATGAACTGCTTTTAATTCCTGACGAGTTTGATTTCTCACGT
>JAZSNZ010000064.1:0-2556 GCA_045536645.1 Acutalibacteraceae bacterium | reverse complement strand
AACACCTGTTAACGGACGCAGTTCAGGGATATAGTAGGGATTCGGGAAGCACCTGACATCGAATACCATGTCAGCACCGATCAGCGGGCCTCGTTTGAATCCGAAGGATACTATCTCTATCTTCATAGGACAGTATGTTTCCCCTGCAAACATCTGTATAGCTCTTTCACGAAGCTGCTTGGGAGTTATATTTGATGTATCGATTATAAGATCCGCCTGCTCTCTTGCAGGGGTAAGAAGTGCTTTTTCAGCATCAATAGCCTCGTTGAGAGAGTAGCCGCACTTATCATACATCGGGTGCGTGCGGCGATGTTCCTTGAATCTGTTTATAAGAACATCTGTTTTGCAGTCAACATAGACAAGCTTGAATAAATTGCCTTCTGCACGAAGCTTTTCAAGGGACTGATTGAAATTTGAAAACAGTTCAAAGCCTCTGCAGTCTATAACAACAGCGGCTTTATGGATATTATCAGCCTGAATGCAGAGGTCATAAAACCTCGGCAGCAGCTGAGGGGGAATATTATCAACACAGTAATACCCAATATCCTCAAGGGCATTATGCATTACGGTTTTGCCTGCTCCGGAAAGTCCGGTTATAACTAAAAATTCCATTTATTTTCACACGCCTTCGCCTATAGCTCTGATTTCGCTTTCGAGATCGACGCCTGTTTCTTTTTTTACGGTTTCCTGAATGTGACGAACAAGTCCGAGGACATCTTCGCATGTCGCATTGCCGATATTTACAATGAATCCTGCGTGCTTTTCACTTACCTGAGCACCGCCCACAGTACAGCCTTTAAGTCCACATTGCTCTATAAGTGCACCTGCAAAATACCCCACAGGGCGCTTGAAGGCACTTCCTGCACTGGGCAGTTCAAGAGGCTGCTTATCGCTCCTCTTGCCCATAAGCTCACGCATTGTACCCTTTATTCTTTCTTTATCGCCTTTTTCAAGAACAAATGTGGCAGAAAGAATAATGTAATCCTTGCCTGTAAAGAAGCTCTTTCTGTAATCAAGCTCCATCTGGTCGATGGTAAGAGAATTGATTTCTCCGTCCATGGTGATATATTCGCAGGCAACAGCGACATCCTTCATTTCTCCGCCGTATGCACCTGCATTCATGTAGATTGCACCGCCTACAGAGCCGGGGATGCCGTATGCAAACTCAAGGCCTGTAAGGCTGTTGCCATGGGCAAACTGACAGAGATGAGAAAGCATGGTGCCTGCACCGGCAACTATCTTATTTCCATCGAGGAACTGAAGAGAACAGAAATCACCGTCGAGCGACACCACAACGCCTCGGATGCCCTTATCGGAAACAAGCAGGTTTGAGCCGTTTCCGACAACTGTCAGAGGAATATTGTGGTCTTTTGTCATCTGAATAACTGTTTTCAGCTCATCACGGGTCTGAACACAGACGAAAACATCAGCAGGTCCTCCGATTTTGAAGGAAGTGCGTTTACTCATCGGCTCATCAATTTTAGCCTTGATCGACTTTGCAGCAAGAAGCTGTGCAAATTCGGTATAGTTATTCATAGTCTTCTCCAATCAGTTTGCATTGTAAAGATTTGCCGCACCAATGATACCTGCATCATTCTCAAGTGTAGCCATTACGACCTTTGTCTGCTTGTCACTGACCTTGGTAAATCTTTCCTTCTCGACTATCTCGTTGAGTGCCTTGAGAATATAGTCGCCTTCCTTGCTGATTGCACCGCCGATGCAGATAACATCGGGCTGGAAGATGTTTACCATGTTTGTAACGCCACAGGCGATGTATTCAATGTACTTATCCACAATTGCAGTACCGACTGCATCGTTTGCTCTCATAGCATCAAAAGCAGTCTTGCCGTTTACTTTGTCAAGACTTCCCTCAGCGATTTCCCAGAGTGCAGAATCCTTGTTTTCTTCCATTGCAGCCTTTGTCTGAGCAATAAGTGCTGTAACGGAAGCATATCTCTCCCAGCAGCCCTTTCTGCCGCAGTTGCAGGGAATGCCGTCAAATGCGATAACGGTGTGACCGAGCTCGCCGCCTGCATAGTTTGCACCGCTGTAGAGCTTGCCGTTGAGGATAAGACCGCCGCCGACACCGGTGCCGAGAGTAACGCAAACTGCATCCTTGGCACCCATTGCAGCACCTGCAACATATTCGCCCAGTGCTGCAGCATTTGCATCGTTCTCAATATATACCTTGCGGCTGATTCTCTCTTCAAGCTTGGCAGCCAGAGGGAAATTTTCAAATTTCATGTTCTCTGCACGCTCAACGATGCCTGTATCGCTGTTGACTGCACCGGGAGTACCGATACCGATATTTGAAACATCGGCGAGTGTAATGCCTGCTTCGTGCAGAACTATGGCACAGGCCTTTACAATATTTGCAACAACAGCATCATTGCCGTCTGCAACGCCTGTTGGAACGGAACTCTTGAATTTAACAACATTGTTTTCGTCAACAAGTCCCGCCTTTACATTTGTACCGCCAAGATCGATTCCAAGATTATACATTTTCAATTCTCTCCTAATTTTAAATTAATTGAATGAATCCCATTCTGTTTTTGT
>JAZSNZ010000155.1:0-6535 GCA_045536645.1 Acutalibacteraceae bacterium | reverse complement strand
TGGGTTTGATGACATAATATCACCTCGTACTTTCTAAAAATTTTTATACTTTTTCTCTTATTATGTATTATTTTATTAAAGTTTATATGAAACATCATTTTATTATTTAAATCCTCATACAAAAAACTCATATACAATTTATTAATAAACATCTCAATAATTTTGTTCTTTTGACATCACTTAATTCATTTAGCAGAAGACTTTATTTTAATGCACCTCAATCATCCAGTAATGTGATCTACACAAAGCTCCGCTTCAAGAGAAGCGGAGCTTTCCAGTGCACTGCGGTAAATAAGACTGCGAAGATAACCGTGGGCGTTTGATATGTACTGTTCTTGTGCTACCTTTTTGAATTTGATCAATACAGACTCCATTCTGTCATAATTAAGCACGGATAACGCCTGCCGCACAAATGCCTGCGGCATTAAAGCATCGCCGACTTTGATAGATTCCGAAAACCACATTTCGATTATGATCTTTTCCATTTCAGAAAGAAGTTCGGCGCTTTCCGCATATCCTCTTTTCAAATCAGTAAAGTCAATTGAATCGAGGATAGAATTCAAACTGTAAGACTGACTGACAGATATGTTTTCGTATTCGTTTATGTTTTCTTTTTGTTTGTATATGCCTGCACTTTCTCCTGTCATTTTTACTGCAGAATGTATTTCACATTCTGTCTCGTACAACGGAAGAATTTTATACGATGACGGATGTCCTCTCTTCCCACGCTTATATTCAATCATTTTATGGGATATAAGTCGGGAGCGGCAACATATAAAACTCTTTTCATTTTCTCCAATCAAAGTCATCAAACGCTGGTTATCTACTTGCACCCATTCCTGCCACCCGCTTCGGTTACAGATTGCCATGAGCTTGTACCATAGCAATTGCGCTGAAGGAGGAAGAAAGTTGCTTTCGAGCCAGCGCTCAAAGCTGTTGATTTGTAGAATGTAATTGATCTGTCGTACATTATTCATTTTATACAACCTCCCTTGCCTGTGCTGCAGACTTTTCACGAAGCTTCTGCGCTGTGTTGGCAAATTGCTTTACATTGGAATTCTCGGGCTGTGTTGTATCTGAGGTGTACAGTTCTATTAAAGTTGAGATAATCTCATTCTTATCCGCGTAGGCTATTTCTCTTTCTGTTCGGTTATCAAGTATGTAATCTTCACTGAGCTTAATACCCCATTTAAAAAACAGAGGCAGCTTTGTGCTCATGGGGTATGTTCCCGTTTTCATTACCACAAAGGTGAACTTCGGCAATGCTTTTAATTCATCTGTTGTAAGCAGCGGTCTGGCTATCATTTGGAGAGACTGTGATCGGTCACGTCCCATGCTGACACTGCCTGACATGATTGTTCTCTCCCCAAGGTTCTTTGAGAGCACATCGGCGGTCTTACTATTCGGTGCAAAACCTCCGAAGATAGTCAGCTGTGTGTTGTCCTGTATGATCTCTGCCCCCTCTCTCCCATAGTTTTTCTCAAGCTGTGCCAGTGACTGAATTATAGCAACGATGGAAATTCTGCGGGAACGTGATGCGGAGAACATCATCTCCGCACCCTGAATGGGCGGAATCGTACCGAACTCGTCCATAAAGAACATCGCACGGTTTGGCAGCTTTCCACCGCACTCATCAGCCACAACAAGTATCTCACGGTACATCTGTTCAACAATAAGAGAAATCATAAAATGTTTCGTTGCATCCTCTTCGGGAAGCACAAGATATATTGCGGATTTTTCGTTACAGAACAGCTCTGCATCTATCGCTGTATCAAAACATAACACCTGTTCAAGCTCCGAATCGAGAAACGCATTGAGGCGAGACATGGTTGTTGAAAGTACCGATGCCATTGCCTGGTCACTTGTGTTAAGCGCTGCTCCCGCAAACCATCTTGCTTTATGTGTTGAGGGAAGCATTTCGACAAGCTGCCTAAACTGATTCTTTCCTCCGTTTGATTGCTCAATCAGATCTTGTATCAGCTTGAACACACTTATTATGTGCCGTTTTTCGGGTCCACAATATTCAGCCACGATAAGAATAGCCGCAGTGAGCAATCCTTCAGCCGCATCATAGAAAAATGAGTTCTGTCCTCTGTCGGCAGCACTTGAATTTATTACCGTCTTCGCAATAACCTTTGCATACTTTTCCGCTTTAGCTTTTGACGCCAGATTACCGTCCAGTATATACTCATCCGTGTAGCGGTTCACAAGGTACAGCAGATTGAATCCATCGCTTCTTGTTGGGTTTCGCAGATCAATCACCGCAATATTATATCCGTAGGTCTTCGCAACCGCTCCTGTCTGTCGGTACAAATCGCCCTTACTGTCTGTGCACAGGAAGCTCATCCCCGCTGCGCATGCATATTCAATATTCGGAATCAGAAAGCTAGCTGTTTTACCTACACCTGCCGCACCGATGAGTAATGTATGTACATCACCGCAGTCGACAAGAGCCGTTACTTTTCCGTTGCTGCACTTGCAGCCAACCACTGTACCTTGCGGCAATGGCTTGTTCTTCACATTTTGCGACAAGGGCCTCAATTTTCGTTTATTATCATTTATGGTATCGTTACCCTCATTTGCGTCGAAATCGTCACACACCGCATTCTCGGACGAACAGGCGGCGTTTCTGCGCCAAGTCCGCGAATCAAATGGCACATGTGCATAAGTGCTCTTGATTTCCTGCTCTGTTGCCCATCGTGCGGTTCCGTGCTGACCGTCACCGACAGCTTTGGATTTTATACGGTCGAGGTTGTAATTCTGTGTCCAATATGCAAATATTGCCACTACGGCAAAGCCTATAAGGCATAAGACAATTGATGCGATCTGTGCTGTAGTCATAAGTGTCCTCCTATTCAAGCTTTTGTCCTTGTTCGAGCTTCTTCACCGCTTCCTTTACAAGCAGCTTGTGCTCTATGTAACCGATTCTCCCATGAGATGCTGCGTGCTCTGCCTTAATGATATTTGACAGATACTTTGCAAGTGTTACAGCTCCTGTTATTGCCTGCGGCGATGGTATCGCACTGAGTTCCGATTGATCGGAAGATTCCTCGGTGCAATCGTTATCGGTGGAGTCGTTCTGCGTATCAGCGGATTTCTCTGCAGCTTCGGCTTGTAGTGTCTGCGCTTGCTTTTCTTGATCGCCTTTTTCTTTTTCGCCATGACTCTTTTCCTCCTGTAAATGATTAATGCCGCCAGCAGGTAAGCTCATGGCTACCTGTATGGCGGCATTTTTTATGCTCTTAAATTCTTTTCGTTCCCACAGAGGCTGCGGATCAACGAGGTTGTTGCGGTATGTCTGCATAATTGAATTCTGAACGGCACACCAGCCTCTGTACATCTCATCAATCTGCGGAATTTGCGAAAGCTCCTTTACAATATCGTCTACGATTGCCTTTATCTCTCTCGGCATAAAGGCATGTTTTTTCTTGCCGTTGAGGCCCTCGAGCTTTGACGATAGTTCTGTAAGCAACAGGGCTATTTTTATATTCGCTTCTTCACCATCAAGTGTCTCTGTAAGTTGTTCCAGATACTCCTTGCTGTATTTTCGTACATCATCCCGCAGGCGTGTTTTTTCCGAATACGCAGCTGTCAGTTCTTTTCGGAATATTTCTTTTGCGATGGACGAACGTATGTTGTCAAGTCCCTGTTCTTTAAGGAAAGATTTATTCTCTGTGTCGTAGCACATCATATGCACATGAGGATGATGCTCTGTATTATGAAAGGCCGCAATCCATCGAAATCGTTCAAGCGGGATTCCCATGTTCTTTGCTATGTTTGCTGACTGTGAACGAAGCAAGCTTTTCCATGCCTGCTGACTGACAAATCCAAGCCGTTCCGCATCTTCACGGGTAAGGCTTATAACATGCGTGTATATCCGTCCTTTATGTAAGGAAAATTCCTCTGCAATTTTCTTTAAATCTATCGGAGCATCATCACTGCCGAACAATCCATGTGCACCGTTCTTAACGACACCGGGGCGCTGTCCCATGTAATTTACCAATGCATTCACGGGAGAATTGCGTTCAACACCTTCTCTCGTACCAATATACTTAACGAGTCTTTCAACACTACTTCCTTTATTTTTGATGTATCTGCTTGTAACTATCAGTCTTGGCATCAGTCGTCCTCACTGTCCCATGCGGCTCCTGTCATGCGAAATTGCTCCACGCTCTTTCGCGCATCGGGGAA
This sequence comes from Acutalibacteraceae bacterium, assembly GCA_045536645.1. Taxonomy (GTDB): domain Bacteria; phylum Bacillota; class Clostridia; order Oscillospirales; family Acutalibacteraceae; genus JAISGQ01. Next base: position 2,344 of record JAZSNZ010000155.1, on the reverse strand, counting down.
GCTGCCGTTTTCACTGACCTCTTTTACACACCGACGATGCAGCTTTTCCATCTGTACGCTGTCGAGCTCACAGGCAGAAGCAAGGATATGAGAAAGCTTTGCAAGCTCAACAGCCAGACGGAAGTGCAGCTGCGACTGCCGCCTTGCCTGATTATCCAGTATTCCGTTTATAACGCTCGATACAGACTGTGCGAGATAATTCTGATTATTCACACCATCTATGTACGCACAGTAGAATTTAATTGCATCTATCATAAATTCGTTTCTGCTCACGTTTCCCGCTTTCTCAACGTGCGATTCCATGCTTTCAAAGAACTCTTCATCAGCTCTGATTACTCTTTTAACTTTTTCTGACATTTGTTTCACGCTCCTTAACGAAATACGGCGCAAGACACCAGCTGAAAGCTGATGTTTACGCCGTTTGTTTTATCTCTGCAGTCACATTTTCCGTGAAACCCTATGGTGTGACAGCAATTTTGACACCCTTGCGAACGGCACTGCCGTGCGCTGTGAGACGCTACCGGAGTCATCTCCGAGGCAGCATTTAACCTGCTTTCCTATGAGGGGTCCACCCCTCCATAAAATCGACCTATACTGCAATAGCGAATCAGAAACCCGACATACCGCTCATCCCCTCATCGAACTCGGGAGTCATGCCATCTGCATACTCAACATAGATGCCATACTCGTGAGCAGTCACTTCACTGATATTCTCCCTCTGAGCAAGTGTATCGGTGATTGCATTGAGCAGAGTATATTCGTCTGTCAGGTTTATTCGGAACTTATCGTTGATCTCCTCATACGAAAAATCACGCATGATTGTACCCTCATCATTCACTCTGTCTTTACCTTTTGCAATGTAATCCGCAACGTCATTTACGAGCTTTACCATTGATTTTATTGCAGGCTCTGCCATACTCAGAAGCAATTTTGCATCGGGAATATGTGCAGAGTGTATCTTGCATAGCCAAACCCCTGACTGTCCACTGCCACACCGTCATCCGATGACTCGCCCTTAACCAAAAGGCAGTGTCGAACATCATTACCATCGACATACATCAGGTCACGGTTTTCAAGAATGAAGGGATAGTCTATAAGGGTGTTCTGCAAAAAACTTTCGTATTCTTTATCCGAAAGAACCACCACTTTATCTATCTGCGTTCTCTCGGTTCTTATATAGCTTGCCTTACACTCGAATTTGGCATCGCATATAAGGGGATTTGCCATAACCTTTTCAGGTTCATCCGATACCCATTCATTGTATTGGCTCTCTGTACAATATCCCGCAAGCATAAATGAAAAGTCCCTTATCCGCTGCGGACTTGCACCTGAAAGGGCAACCGTATATCCGTAAAACCCATTAAATGTACTTGTAACTTCTGCATTGAGAACATCTTTCCACGCTGCCTTGCCTGCGGCAGTTAATGTATTTTGGTTGAGCTCAACTACTGTTGCAAGCTCATGTTCTTCCTCTGCATCTACCAGATGCACATCACGAAGATTACAGCTCATCAACTCATATAAAGTCATTATTTTCCTCCCATATCTTTTCCATTATTTGGTCTGCCCTTGATGCTGCAGTACTCATTGAGAGCATTAAAATACTCACTACACACATAATAAGTACGCCCATCGCTGTACCAAGAATAAACTTCAACATGTTATTTCTCCTTTGAATTTATTCCATATACATCGAGTCATTGTCCGTATATGCAAAGTCATCATCCTGATCATCTGAACCCGTTATGTTCACGTATTCACCAATTATACACAGTGCTTCATCATAGCTTCCCGAACTTGTTACTCTCTGCACCATTTCCTTTGCGTCCGCGGACATTCCGTTATGCTTGAGTGTTCTCGATGCAATACCAAGCAGATTGAATATGTTTCCGTCTGCACCAATCAGTGGACAGTCGGGCTTTATCTTTTGCACTGGTGGTTCATCTTCCCTATGCAGTGCGTAATCGCTGCCGCTGTGCCACAGACTGACATACACATCTCCCACCGAGGTTTTTATTTGCTGATTTTCAAGTAATGCACCGTACCCATTGGCATTTTCTCTTGTTATATATTCGTACAGCTCATCAAGCTCCTCTTTTTTAAGATAATCCGTGAGCTTAAGCGTGGTCACACCCCACAGTTTACCCTCATAACGCTCCACCGACGGATATGCACTGACCACCTTTTTATCCACTGGCGTCGATCCGTAAAAGCCATGCATCAGTCCTCGGTTATCTGTGTTATCAAGGCGGTATCCACTCACAAACTTATTTATGATTTGCAAATCTTCATCCGTAAGGTGGCTGTTTACTATCGGCATGTCATCATCCGTAAGTCTGTAAGG
>JAZSNZ010000110.1:0-4294 GCA_045536645.1 Acutalibacteraceae bacterium | reverse complement strand
GTCCTTTATCGCGGAGCAGATATTCTTATATTGGACGAGCCTACAGCAGTTCTGACACCGCAGGAGGTAAAGAAGCTTTTTGCAGTTATCAGAAATATGCGTGACTACGGCAAGTCTGTCATTATCATAACTCATAAGCTTCATGAGGTTCTGGAGATTTCAGACCGTGTGGCTGTTCTTCGTAAGGGTGAGTATATCGGAAGCGTTCCCACAAGCGAAGCTACTGAGCTTTCTCTGACAGAAATGATGGTCGGTGAAAAGGTCGAGCTTGATATTGACCGTCCTGAGCCTGAAAACAGGGAAGAGCGACTGAGAGTAAGCAACCTGACTGTTAAAAACATTGAAGGCAGAGAGGTCCTCAGTGATGTTTCTTTTACTGCATACGGCGGAGAGATTCTTGGTATTGCAGGTATTTCCGGCTGCGGACAGAAGGAGCTTCTGGAAGCAATTGCAGGTCTGCAGAAGGTTGACAACGGAAGCGTTGAGTACTATGAACCCGATACTGCGCTCTGCAGACAGCTTATCGGTAAGTCACCCAAGGAGATAAAGGAATACGGTGTTCTCATGTCCTTTGTTCCCGAGGACAGACTGGGAATGGGACTGGTCGGTTCCATGGGCATGACTGAAAACATGATGCTCAAGAACTACAGCGAGGGTAAGCTCCCGTTTGTACACACTAAAGACCCCAGACGTCTTGCTGTAAAGATTATGGATGAGCTTGGCGTTGTGACACCCGGCATCAATACACCGGTTCGAAGACTTTCGGGCGGTAACGTTCAGAAGGTTCTTGTCGGTCGTGAGATTTCATCTTCTCCGACTGTGCTTATGACTGCATACGCAGTACGAGGCCTGGATATAAACACTTCCTATACTATTTACCATCTTCTCAATGAACAGAAGAAGAAGGGCGTTGCTGTAATATACGTCGGCGAAGACCTTGACGTTCTGCTTCAGCTTTGCGACAGAATAGTTGTTCTATGCGGCGGCAAGATTAACGGTATTGTAGACGGAAAGACTGCGACAAAGGAAGAAGTAGGACTTCTTATGACAAACCTTAAAGAGGAGGCGGAGACAGAATGAGTGAGTTTGAGAAGAACAACGAGGTTGTGACTGAACAGGAAAGCACATCTGAAATAACTGTTCGCACTCAGCCTGTATATGAACCTCTTATCAGAATGGTACAGCGCGATGCCATTCCGTTCTGGAATTCGCTTCTTATTCGTATCGGTGCTATTTTTGCTTCTCTTGTTGTATCGGGACTTCTTATAATGGCGCTGACAAAAATGAATCCGTTCCTGGTTTACTCAGCTATGTTTGAGGGTGCTTTCGGAACAGATTATCTTACATGGAACACCATCCGTGATGCAATGCTCCTGCTTTGCATAGGTATCGGTCTTGCACCTGCCTTCAAGATGCGATTCTGGAATATAGGTGCAGAAGGTCAGATTCTTGTCGGTGCTATAGCATCGGCCGCAATGATGATTTATTTCAAGGACCTCAATCAGACTCTCCTTCTTATAATCATGGGTCTTTCAAGTCTGGTAATCGGTGCGCTCTGGGGTCTTCTCCCTGCAGTATTCAAGGCCAAGTGGGGCACAAACGAGACCCTGTTCACTCTCATGATGAACTACATAGCCATCAGATTTGCTGCATTCTTTGTAACGCTCTGGGAAAACCCCAAGAACTCAAATTCCGTTGGTGTTATCAACCTTCGCGGACGTGAGGGCTGGTTCCCTGAGATTTTCGGTGAGAAGTACGTTCTCAATGTCATTCTCGTAATAGGTCTTGCAGTTCTCATGTTCTTCTATCTTAAGAAGACAAAGCAGGGATATGAGATTGCCATAGTTGGTGAATCCGAAAATACTGCAAGATATGCAGGTATAAACGTAAAGAAAGTCATTATCAGAACCATGCTTATTTCAGGTGCTATCTGCGGTTTTGCAGGCTTTATTGCAGTCGGCGGTGTAGGTCATACTATTTCCACCACTACAGCAGGCGGCAGAGGTTTTACTGCAATTATCGTTGCATGGATGGCAAAATTCAATTCATTTGTAATGATTGCGGTCTCATTCCTTATCGTATTCCTTGATATGGGTGCCTGTGAGATTGCATCCAGATTCAATATAAATGAATACATTTCTGATATGATAACAGGTATTATTCTGTTCTTCATTCTCGGATGTGAATTCTTTATCAGATACAAGCTGATATTCAGACACAGGAACAAGGAGGTGGCATAAGCTGATGGATGCTCTCATAACATATATTCAGGCGGCTGTCTGTTTCGGAACAGTCCTCATGCTCGGTGCCCTCGGTGAGATACTTACCGAAAAGTCAGGCAACCTTAATCTCGGCGTTCCCGGTATTATGTACCTGGGCGGTATTTCAAGCCTTGCAGGCGTATTTGCTTATGAAAATGCCGCAGCTGCCAATCCCAGTGGTTTCATTTGCGTTGTAATTGCTTTGGTGTGCGGATTCTTCGGCGCTATGTTCGGCGGACTTATTTACAGCTTTCTTACCATCACTCTCAGAGCAAACCAGAATGTAACAGGTCTTGCAATTACTATCTTCGGTACAGGTGTTGCAAACTTCTTTGGTGGTCTGCTTAATAAGTCGGCAGGCGGTGTAGGCCAGATTCGAGTAGATGCAGCAAGTGCTGCATTCAGGGCAAGTGTGCCGTTCCTGTCCACAAACCTTGGAGCTGTCGGAAGAATACTGTTCTACTATGGCTTTATGGTTTACTTTGCTATTGCTCTTGCTGTACTTATGCAGCTGTTTTTCAATAAGAGCCGTATAGGCCTTAATCTTCGTGCGGTTGGTGAAAATCCTGCCACAGCTGATGCTGCTGGTGTAAATGTAACAAGATATAAGTACCTTGCAACCTGCATTGGCGCAGGAATCTCGGGCCTTGGCGGAGTGTTCTTTGTTATGGACTACACAAAGGGCACATGGAGCAACAGCGGTGATATAGAGGCTCTCGGCTGGCTTGCGGTTGCACTTGTTATTTTTACCTCATGGAAGTCCATAAATGCTGTATGGGGTGCTTATTTCTTCGGCGCTCTCTACTGGCTGAGCACATATATTCCTGTAATTCTCAGATCTGTTGAGTATAACAAGGATAATAAGTTCCTCGATTTCTTTATTTCCGGAATAATCAACATGAGCAGAGGCGGCCAGGAGCTTTTCGAGATGACTCCTTATGTTGCAACGATAATTGTTCTTATTATTGTAAGCCTGAGAAAGAAAAAAGAAAACCTTGGCCCTGCAAGTCTTGGACAGCTTTATTTCCGCGAGGAAAGATAAATTGTAAAATAAATGTAACATTATTGCATTGGATGTAAATATAGTTTATTATATATACATCCAATGCATAAAATTTTATAGGAGGTATTTTGATGTTTTGTTCAAATTGCGGAACCAGAAATGATGAAAATTCAAGATTTTGCGCTGAGTGCGGAAATAGTCTTGTCACTGTCGAAAAAACGGCTTCGATGCCGACAGATGCTTACAGTGAGCCTCTGAACCGTCAGACTTCGGAACCTCAAATATCGAAACCTGCAGAAGGACCTTCGTTTGTAAAAAAAATTATGACTTATGAGCTTCCCGAGGATGCTGTGATTAAACTTCCGTTCCCGTCCTTTGTTCTTAAATTCATCAGAATGGGTATATGGACACTTTTGTTTTTGGGTATGTTCTTCGGTTGGATTTTCATAAGAGTAAAGATGTCACTTTTCGGATATTCAGTAAATGAGGCTGATTCCGCAAATTTATTCAAGGTTGTTTTTAACGGCGGTTCTTTTGCAAATGGAATCGGTTTTCTGAGTTTCCTGGGAATTCTGGTTATGCTTGTTATATTAAGTGTTGTTGCTATACAGGTTCTCAAGATTTTTATTCCTGAAAAGCTTCCTGCATTTTTCGCTAAGATTCCTCAGCTCGCCCTTTGTGCTGCACCTGCCGCAATTACCTTCCTGTTTATGATATTTGCATGGATCATTCTCGGAAGTGTACTCAAGGAGCAAGGTATGGATCAGCTTGGCGCGGCTGTTTCAGCAGGCCCCGCCTTTGGCGCATGGTTTGTATTTGTTCTTTCAGGTATAGAAACTGCGGCATTCTTCCTGTTTATGAAGGGTAAGAATGAATCGATCTTCAAAGCATAATAAAATAATTTAAGCAGACCTTGATTTTTATCAGGTCTGCTTTTTACGGAGGCAATATGATAATAAAAGAGCTGAATACTGATTATATTGAAGAAATTAAATCATTTTTCTTCGATATATTTACAAAAGAGCCGTGG
>JAZSNZ010000352.1:0-10151 GCA_045536645.1 Acutalibacteraceae bacterium | reverse complement strand
TTGCAGTCGGGAGAAAACCACGCAAGGCGAACATGACGACCGCGCACGGCGGTCTTGGGATCGACCTGCCAAATATCCTCTCTGTAATGCTCAGTAAACGGGTGATTTCTGCGGTGCATCATGATTGCCGCTTCGTCGTGGTTGATCGCAATGTCTATGGGATGACCTGTCGCCAGCTCAATACCCGTGGAAGCACCGCCGCCCCCGGCAAAGCTATCCACAAAGCAATCGTCAAATATTCCGTATTGGTAACTCATTGTTTTGCTCCTTCTTCCGATCTCTTTCTCTTGCTTCTTCGATCATAATGTCAAGTCGGCTGTTCAGAATTCTCTCTCTTGTCTTTTGACGAATGAGAGAGTAGCGCGCCTTCTTGTATACCTTCTTTTTCTTCTTGGTCATGCCGATTCCCCTGTGTTCCATGCAAGGATCGCTTCATCTACGGTAAATCCGATTTTAGACTTGGTGCGACACCTCGGACATTGAATCAGATAGCCGTGATCTCCGAGGTCCACTCGGTCGGTTCGCCGCACTCGATCATATCCGCATTTGGAACACGGACTGGGATTGACGCGCTTTTGCACCTTCATTGCATCGTCCCCCATTCTCTCACGTCACCGAGAAGCTCGCAGACGTTTGCAATATCGGTCGCAGTCGGCTTCTGCTCCGCGAGAATCGCCTTGTGCGGCTTCCCTAAGAGAGGATCATAGGCGAAAAAGGCAATGGTTCTTGCATTGCAGGCAAACATCTGCTTTCCGTCCTTGTTTCGCTTGATCTCAATGTGATATGGCGCGTCCCGGTGATATACAGTGGCTTCGTTCTCTTGCTTGTCCGAAATCATAAAAGATCCGGTCGCTTTCTTTACAATTCTGTTGATATTCAAAGCCTGAATGATGTACTCTGCAACTGCCGCGTTTGTATCAAGATCCGCCTTGATTGGTGTATTCTCCAGAATATCGGTCAGCTCCTCTACGGTAAAATCGTAGTCGTTTTTTACTCTGATCATTTTGCTTCTTCCTTTCGTTTCAAAACACTCGTTCTGTATATTTCGATATATCTTATGTCCTCCTTTATGTATTTTGGTTTTAGAACGGGGTGTCGTAGGGTAGGCTGTCGTCAGTCGTCTCGATCCGGGGAGCAGCTTCTGCCTGCTTGGCGCGGTTCAGCTCGACCTCGTCTGCTACCAGCACCGTCTTGCTGTGGAGCTTACCCTGAACGTCCGTCCAGCTCTCGTTCTGAAGCTCGCCGCATACGACCACATTGTCGCCTTTGTGGGCGTAACGGGAAAGGAACTCGGCACTGTGTCTCCAGAAGACGCACTCAATGAAGTCTGTCTTCTGCTGTTCGCCTTGCTTGGCGCGCTTGCGATGCACGGCAACGGAAGCTCTCGCCACCGAGATTCCGCTCGTGGTTTGCCTCAGTTCGATATCCGAGGTCAGGTTGCCGCCGATAACGGACTTATTAAGCGATACTGCCACGAGCTTTCTCCTCCTTGTCGTTGGTCTCCTTCCAGTCGAAGACGAAGTCAGCGCCGCGCTGGGCGTTGAAGTCTCTGAGTCTTGCGTTCTCGCCTTCGTTCAGGTCTCGCGCCAGCTCGCAAGCTCTTGCGTAGGAGCTGAAGGCGAAGTGTTGAGCTACGGATGGGTCGAAGCGTTCTGCGTCGATTTCAATGGGGCGTATCTTGTACTCTCGGCACTCATGAGTGCCTCTGCCGTACTTTCGGAACAAGGTGAAGGCTACCTTCGGAGGAAGGTCTGCGTCCTTCCAGTAGTCGTTGGGAGTGAATACATCAATTCCGCAGACGCGGTATTTCCTGACCACATAGTGCGTAAAAGTCGTGTGTCTTGCGAGAAGCGCACATTGAGGGCAGGCGAATGTGTGACCGTTCACGGTCAGAGAGCGCGCTCCGTTGCATACGGGACACTCGGTTGTAAAGGTCTTTCTTTCAGCAGGCTCTATAGCCCACAGAATCATGCCGGTGACCACCTTGACGGGCGAGTCGTATTCAACAGTTATCTGCTGTTTCATCGTTGTTCTCCTTGTTTTCTGCCTCCTCTGAGGCTGTTTTGCATTGTTGAGGGCTTGCGTCGGTGAAGCTGTGACCGCTTTTGTCCTGCAGTCTGATATACGGAATCTTCGCACCGTCTTCGCCGTACTTATACCCGATTTGTGTGATTCTTACATAGGTCACGCCCTGATGGGTGACTGGGAGGCGCTTTGTAGCGACCTCGTCGGCTTCTTTAAGCGTCAATCTGCACTACCTCCGTTCACTCTCGCCGTCTGATAAATGGCGGCTATGAGGTAATTCTGTTTATTCTTGATGCGCCCTTGCTCTGCCTTTTCGTTGACCTCTCGAATAACATCCGCGAGTTCTTCCAGATGCCTTTTCGACCACATAAAATGTCGCATAGTTCCAAGAAATTCACTCGTCTTTACAGCGCGTCGGGCGATCTTGACCGTGGGATACTTTGCAACCTCGTCTATGATATTCTCGAATATAGAGCGGACGCCCCAGATGGGATGATCTTTGAAATATTCCTGTTCGGTGGCTTTCTTCTCAAACTCGTCCATTTTCTCGGCAAACCATTCTTTGTACCATTCCACCATTTTTGCATGGGAGCACTTTTCATCTGCCACCAGAAAGCCACCAGCGCCACAGGAAGCGGTTTCTTCCGAAGGGTGGGGAAACGGGGCACCGCCCTCGGAAGCCTCGCCAGAGACGTTTCTGGGCGCTTCTGACGAGCTCCATCTGGATTCTGCCGCTCCTTTGCGTGCTTCGGATATTGTGGCGCGCTTTTTGAGGTTTCTCTGCACTCGGTCAGAGGTAACTTTGCCGCCCTTGATCTTGAACAGATCATAGTTCTTTACGACTGCTTGGCACATTTCGGAATCGGCGCGCAGTTCAAACGCGATACTATCCAGATCAGCCTCTTTCACCACGCCTCCGTTCTCGTGCAGGATTTCTACAAAGCACCAGTAAAAACCGATGCCTTGCAGACCGTAATCCTTTAAGATACCTCGCAAATCCGATCTCGCATGGTAGTCATGTGAGAAATAGTCTTTTACTTTCGCCATGCGAAGCCTCCTGTTTTAATCAGATTTCGTCATTGCGCGCCGCCAGCAGAAAAGAAGTCGAATTGTTCCTCTTCCGCTCCTTCGGGAATGACCGTGGTTGTATCGCTGGGGGGAGCGTCCGACGCCTGCCTCTCGTACATGCTGGGCGCTTCGTCATACTCCACAAAACTTGCCTCGCCGCTATCGTTGAAAATAGCCTCGTCCTTGGCAAGCGCTTCCTGCATCTCGATTGAGAGAATACCCCATTGAGAAAGCAGGTGGCGGATCAGCGTCTTAAACGCCATTTCGTCAAAGTTCTTATACCAGAACGACGAGTATTTCCAGAGTTCGTTTTTCGGGATTCTGCCGTTCACATAATCCTCGTACTTGCTGGCGTCAAACGCCTGCGAATAGGTATCCGCGTGTTTGAGCATCTTGCCCTTCGTCCAGTAAATGACCTTGCGGAAGCCGTTGAGAAGTTCAAAGTACGCCATATAGCCGATAGTGGGCTTGTTTTCGCGTTCCTCGTCGTCCTCGATGAACTCAAAGAGTTGTTTGCCGCTTTTGCGATCTCTGCCTTTGTATTCGCCCTCTTTGATTTCCAACACATCAATATCCAGATACTCGCCAGAGCGCATAGCAAGTTGCTTATATCCCTTTGCGCCGAGTACAAACTGCGCGTTGGTTTCAATGATATTGCCTTGCTTGTCCTTTTTGCTGAAAGGTACGAGGTAATACTGTCCGAGTTGAGGCGAGGGGTGAAGCCCCAGAGCCTCGCCCAGAAGCGCACCTGAAAGAATGGATCTCTGGGTACAGTTTGCGAGGGCAGGGGTTGTGCTGACTGCGGAAATGATCGCCGCCGTGAATCGCTGTGCGTTCTTTCCGACGGACTGCTGAACAAGGTTTTTGATGTTCTCTTGGCTCATGAATACAGAGAATTTCGGCTGGTTGTTGTTGGCAAGCCCTCTCTGGTTGGATATGTTATTCTGCATAATACTCTCTCCTTAAAGTTTGGAATATTTGATGTTGTTCTCGACGAGGAAGCGCTGGAGGGCTTTTGCCTGTTCCAGAGTTACCTCTACATGAAAATCAAGCGGAATCAGTTTCGGGGCTTCGGGAGCGGCGGCAGGCTGTACCTCTTCGGCAGGTGCTATCATAGGAGCGGCGGCAGGCGCGGTCCTCGCCGTCTCTGCTTCCTTCTTGGCTTTCAGTCCGGCTACACGGGCGCGTTCCTGCTTCAAGCGCTCGTTTTCAGTCAGTGCCGCACCGAGATCCAGATTGCGGAAGTAATATGCTTTCAACGTTTCCTCGTCCTCGGAGTGCAGGGCTTCAATGGCGACGACAGCGTTTCGTGCGCCTGCAATCACCTTGTCAATGTCCGCCTGAATGGCAGGCATCCTGATCGATGCATTAAGCCACTTCGGATTATGGATGCGCTCGTAGGGAATAAGCCCAGCAAATTCTCCGATAACGTTTTCAAAGTACGCGAGAATTTCCGTCTGCTTCTTCTCCTTGACAGCCTGGTCGTGTGCCGTAACCTGCGCGTCGATCTCTCCCACAGTTTCCTTGACCTTAGCAATAACCTCGTCCACTTCCGCCTTGAAACGATCATACGGGGCGGTGTACACTTTACCGATGCGGATTCTTTCGTCGTTAAGAGCCTTAATAAATGCGTTCAGAGCTGCTTTGTCCTTCTTGGCTTCGCCTATCTGCTCGCTGGCATAAGTAAGTCCCTGATACTGTTTCAGGGTTGCTTCTACCCGTGTCATCAGTTCGGTGTTGTTCCACGCCAGCATGGCAGGGATCAGTTGCTCCACGGGGGTTTTCATAACGAGTGCTAATTCTGACATAATCTGTCCTCCAAAATATAAAATTTTTATTCTTTGCCGAAACGCGGCAGGATCAGCGGCGGTCTTTCCTTTCGCTGAACATATCCCCAAAAATCATGCTCTTTGCAGTAAAGGTATTTGAGGTCATCCAGCAGGTCGCGTCGCTCGTATCTGTAATGCTTGGTAACGATCTCCAAATCCTCGGTGTAGAGCAGTTTTAACTGTGCTTTCAGCACATTGAACGATCTGCCCGTTACGACGAGTTGGTGTAAGAGTTGCACATAGTAATAATCGGGTACGCGCTTATTCCACTTTTCCAGAGCGCTCTTGCGGTGGATTTCTCCCGTCTTGCCCTCATAAACGCCCAGCGCACCAGAGGACAGTTCCTCCAGTTCGCCGTCCAGGGAAGCAAACATAAAGCCGCGCCTATACACAATGGTTTTATCGTTCCATCCTCTGTACTGGGGGTGGTCTAAACAAAACAGGCGAAATAGTGGATCTTCGGCGTTCGTTCCGTACTTGACAACGGGATTCTCCGATATGTCGTCAGGCTCTCGAGTGCCGATCTTTTCCTCCCAGACCTGCACGTTTGTCTTGAATGGGGAAAGCCCCAAAATGGCGGCGGCGTCCGATCCGCCGATGCCAGTTTTTCTATGTTCGAGCCATTCTGGGGTGTTATGTTGAATTTTTAGGATTTGGAGACTCATTAGTTTTCTCCTTTGTGTGCTGTTTGTAGTTTCGGGTTGCTTCTACCAGACCTCTGGCTAACAGCCGAAGTTCCAGCTTCGGGCATTGAGCGACAGAGGGAGGCTTGTTCGTAAATTCGATTCTCTGAGTCATAATGCCTCCTGTTCGGTTACTTGCTCTTCTCGAACTCGGCGAGAGCTTCCTTGGGGATGCGGTACTGCTTACCTACGCGGACTGCCTTGAGCTTGCCTGTCCGAATCCATTCCCAGACAGTCTCAATCTTCACGCCGTAGTGTTCCGCAACCTGCCTGCAGTCGTAGAATTTTTCCATCTCGTCCTCCTTTTTTGTTTTTATACTTGACTTTTGTTCGGTTTAGTGCTATAATGTTGAGTGCCATCAAAACCAAATAGGACTAAAACGAGGTCAAGCGCGAAATACCGACTGGCTCCTTTTTCTATGCTGTTGTTCGGTTTACACCAGTATACTACGATTTTCTTCGATTGTCAAGAGGCTTTGAGGGAATTTTTGAATTTTTTTTTGGAGGCTCTATGTTTTACGAAAAAATCAACCATTTGTGTGCTCTAAAAGGAATATCTATGACCGAGTTTACAAAGCGGATCGGCGCGAGCCAGAGCAATGTTACATCATGGAAGGCTGGATCTCGCCCTCGTCCCAAAACAGTCAAAACAGCCGCAGATTTCTTTGGTGTTGACATTTCCTATTTTTCGGAAGGGGATGTATCTGTGCAAACCGTCCAGAACAATAATGGTATCATTGGAAACACCCACGCGCCTGTGACGATCAATGGCGCTTCTGATAAGGATCTCGGTGACATCGAGAAGGAGCTCCTGTCCATCTGCGGCAAGCTTGATATGAAAAGAAAAAACGCCCTCTTAGCGAAGGCGTATGAATTGCTGGAGGAAGTATGACTGCAAGAAAACTTACAAGTATGATTTTGGTGATTTCTTTGGTGCTCTGTTTCTTCACTGCTTGCACGGGCGAACAAGGTCCGCAAGGATTACAAGGGGAAACAGGTGCACAAGGTGCACCTGGTGAGAAGGGCGATACGGGAGCTGTCGGAAACGGCATCGCTTCTATCGCAAAAACAAAAACCGAGGGAAATGTTGATACATATACCATTACATTTACCGACGGCACTTCCACCACCTTTTCTGTAACCAACGGTGAAGACGGTGCAGATGGCGAACAGGGTGAAGACGGCGTCACTCCCACGATCGCTATCAGTGCTGATGGCTACTGGGTCATCAATGGCACCAAAACAGAAGTAAAAGCATTAGGCGTTGACGGTACTAATGGAAGCAATGGTATCAACGGTACTAACGGAAAATCCGCCTATGAGCTTTATTGTGAGAAATACGGTTATACCGGCACAGAAGATGAGTGGCTTGCAGAAATTCATAAGAGATTCTCCGAATATACCCCCTCTGACATCTATGCGCTTGCAATAGATGCAACGGTTACGTTGGAATGTAAGGATTTAGACGGCAATGTATTTTCAAGAGGATCTGGATTTTTAATCAATTCCGAAGGACTGATTGCAACAGCTTACCATGTTATAGAGGGCGCAAACAGCATCAACGTTTATTTGTCTGATAAGGGAATGTATGTTGCACAATCGGTAGTTGGATTTGATGCGGACCGCGATATTGCTTTGATTAAAATTTCAGCTGGCCATGCACTCCCATACTTAGAACTCGAAACAGAAGGTATCACGCCTGGCGAAGCAGCCTACTCCCTCGGAAGCTCCCTCGGATTTTTGGACGGTTCCTTTGGCTCGGGGATTGTATCGGCAAACTTGAGAGAAGAAGTGATTGATGCAGACACTGAAGAAAAGATGTATGAGGTCCAATTTACTGCTCCGATATCCGGTGGAAACAGCGGTGGCCCGCTTCTAAACTCTCGCGGAAAAGTGATCGGTGTTGTCAAAAGCTATTATACAAATGGCAACGACTTGAACATGGCTACTTATATTGAAGAATTGGAACACATCGATCAAACATATAGCCGATCTGTGGCAAACTTCTTTAAGGATACACAATATTTCCAAATCAAAATGGATCAGCGGATTGAATTTGAAAGCGAAGACAATTCCACTATAGCCAACGTCGACTTTATTTTTAATGGTGATACGCTTTATGGCTCTACAACCAACAATGATTGCGATCTATTCATGTTTATCGTGTCTGGATCGGAAACTGTAGATTTCACAATTGCATACGCCGTTGCTGACGACAATACATGGATTTATTACCCTGCCATTTTTGATAAAGATGGGAATTCAATTGAATTGGAATGGGACGTTATTGTGAACGACGGAAACCGCGTTTATTATGCCTACAGAACGCTTGCTCCCGGAACATATTACGTCCAAGCGTTAGGGTATTATGCTGAAGAAGAAACAGCTTATATGCTTTATACTTACTGGCGCTCGCTTTCCGATTTGAATAACTTTGCTTATACTGTTTACGAAACTGATTTTTTGAGATAATTCAATATAGTTAATCTTGGCAGTTTAGAGAAGTCGTCTTCAAAAAACTCTCTCGACTTGTCCTGACCAACCGCGCGCGCACGCGCGGTCAGACTAACAAACAATATATTTAATTTATATTTAGTTTTGTTTTAGTTTTATTTGCATCATTTTGCATTGCATTTGCATTGCAAACCGTCTGCATTTGCATTGCATTTGGTATGCAAGTGCATTGCATTTGCATACTGTTTGCATAGGTGAAAAACCATTGTGATACAATGGTTTTTCGATTGTTGCTGTTTTGAAACGAACAAAAACAGAACAAGAAAAACAAAGTTTCTCAAAATTTTGCATTGGCAAAAAACAATTATGAACAACTATTAACGAAATATTGACACGCGTTCACAATTGTTTTTGAGAGAAGCGTGAAAATATGATTTTTGAGTTTTTGACACGGTTGTAAACACTACATAATGTAGTACGCAATACCACGAGAGGGGGTGTAGCACATGAAAAGGGCAGTTATTTACGCGCGGTATTCTTCCGAGCGCCAGACCGAGCAGTCTATTGAGGGTCAGCTCACCGTCTGCAAAAAGTTCGCCAGAGACCACGGCTTTGTCATTCTGGATGAGTATATAGACCGAGCTACGACGGGTACAAACGATAACCGCCTCTCGTTCCAGAAGATGATAAGGGACTCCGCGCGGCAGGAGTGGCAGTATGTCATAGTCTACAAGGGAGACCGCTTTTCCCGTAACCGCATCGAGTCAGCCATCCACAAGAAGACGCTCAGAGACAACGGCGTGAAGCTCATCTCGGCTACCGAGAACATCCCAGACTCTCCTGAAGGTATCATCCTGGAGAGTTTGCTGGAGGGCATGGCTGAGTACTATTCGGCAGAGCTCTCCCAGAAGGTTAAGCGTGGTCTGAGTGAGTCCAAGAAGAAAAAGCAGTTCACGGGAGGCTTCCTTTTGTACGGCTGGGACTTGGTCGACAAGAAGCCCGTTATAAACGATTCTGAGGCGGCTGTGGCTCTGGGGGTGCATATTGATTACTCGGACGGTAAAACAGCGCGCTACATCGAGGAGAGGCTCGCCAGAGAGGGTGTCAGAGACAAACGCGGCAACCTCTTCGATATGAAGGCTATCTACCGTATGCTCAAACAACAAAAATACGCTGGTGACGACATTTACCCAGCTATCGTGCCTAAAGATATCAAGGCCAAGGTCAACGCGATTATAGAGAAGAATAAGCGAGCTCCCGCTCGTAAGAAGAGCTACGGGAACTACCTACTCTCTGGCAAGCTCATCTGCGGTGAGTGTGGCGGCCTCATGACTGGTGAAGCTGGGACGAGCAAGACTGGATCGGTGTATCACTACTACAAGTGCTTCGAGAAGAAGAAGCATACGCGCCCATGCACGATGCCATCTATAAAGAAGGACGAGATAGAGAACAAGGTCTTCGAGGTCTGCTGTGAGGTTCTGAACGGCGGCTTCATCCCTCATATTGTGGATGCAGCATACAAGATTCACCAAGAGGATCTGGAGGCGAACATCGCGGTCATAAACCTGCAGGCGCTCCTCTCGGAAAAAGAAAAAGCTCTCAGCAATATACTGAAGGCTATTGAGCAGGGTATATTCACGTCTACGACGAAGCAGAGGCTCACAGAGCTTGAAGAAGAGGTCGAGTCGATAAAATACCGGATCGTGTGCGAGAAGGCGAAAGCAGAGGAATCTCTGACGAAAGAAGACTACCGTGCGTTCCTCTCGGACTTCATGGGCCAGCAGTTCAAGAACGACGCCTTCAAGCAGGAGGTTATAGACCTGCTCATTCGGCAGGTGGTCGTCTTCCGAGACAGAATCTGCATCACCTTCAATTACTCGCCAGACGACAAGAAGGGAAATCGCAGGGACTACGAGGTCAATGTTGCCGAACTGGAAGAGGCTCAAGCCGAGCATCGAGAAGGGGTCGAGGGTTCAAATTTATTCACTCTTACTCCGCCAACGCAAAAAGCACACCGAAAGGGGTGCTTTTTGCGTTGGCGGGGTAAGAGTGAATAAATTTGGACCCTCGACCCCTTCTCGATGCTCGGCTT
>JAZSNZ010000183.1:0-2942 GCA_045536645.1 Acutalibacteraceae bacterium | reverse complement strand
TCGACTCCGGTGCTAAGTTCAACGTAATCTACGCTGAGAACGACGATATGGCTAAGGGCGCTGTTGCAGCACTCGATAAGGCTAACATCAGCCACGGCGTAAACGGCGACGTTATCATCATGGGCTTCGACTGCAACAAGTGGGCTCTTGAGGAACTCCTCGCTGGCAACTGGAACTACGACGGTCAGTGCAACCCCTTCCAGGCTTCCTACATCAACACCATCATCAAGGATCTTGAGAATGGTAAGGCTCCTGCACAGAAGGTAGTTATCATGGACGAGAAGGGCTTCGACGCTTCCACCATCACTCAGGAAGATGTTGACAAGTACGGCATCTAATCAATCCGAACTGCTTTATCTGATAATCAGGTAATTTGAAAGCGCGCGGTACGGTATACACGGTATATCCATGTATCCGCACCGCGCGCGTCTTTTATGAAAAAAGAAACTCTGCTTTAGGGAGGCGGTAATTTATGCAAGAGGGCGCAGTATTGGAAATGCGTGGCATTTGCAAATATTTCCCCGGTGTTCGTGCTCTTGAAAATGTAGACTTCACACTGCGTGAAGGCGAGATACACGCTCTTATGGGCGAAAATGGAGCTGGCAAATCAACTTTGATAAAAGTTCTGACCGGCGTATACCCCAAGGACGGCGGCCAGATATATATAAAGGGCCGTGAAAAGGCTATAACTTTGAAATCTCCGGAAGATGCTCAGAAAAATGGCATCAGTACCGTTTATCAGGAAATCACACTCTGCCCGAACCTTACGGTTGCAGAGAATATGTATATAGGCAGAACAAAGGGCGTTCTTACCAAGTGGAAAGAGATGAACGAGAATGCACAGAAGCTCCTCGATTCTCTGGGAATACCCACGACAGCCACAACACAGCTGGGCAACTGCTCCATCGCTGTTCAGCAGATGGTAGCTATAGCTCGAGCAGTGGATATGGAATGTAAAGTACTTATACTTGACGAGCCTACATCCTCTCTTGACGAGCAGGAGGTTGCAAAGCTCTTCCGTCTTATGCTCGACCTTAAGGCAAAGGGCGTAGGAATCATCTTCGTTACCCACTTCCTCGAGCAGGTCTATGAGGTCTGCGACAGGATAACCGTTCTTCGTGACGGTAAGCTGGTGGGCGAATATGTTATTGAAGACCTGCCCAGAGTCATGCTTGTTTCGAAGATGCTTGGCAAGGACCTTGATGACCTTGCAGACATCAAGGGCGACAGCGAGACCTATGAAATCGAAGAGGGTGCAGTGCCCGTATTCGAGGCAGAGGGTCTTGTCAGCGCTGCAGGCATCGCACCTTTCGACTTCTCCATTCACAAGGGCGAAGTAAACGGCTTTACAGGCCTTCTCGGCTCGGGACGCAGCGAATGTGTCCGTGCCATCTTCGGCGCTGACAAGGTAACGGGCGGTACCGTTACAATGGACGGCAAAAAGGTAAAGATAAACAAGCCTCTTGATGCAATGAAGAACGGCATAAGCTACCTGCCCGAGGACAGAAAGCGCGACGGTATCGTAGGCGACCTTTCGGTTCGTGAAAACATCATTCTTGCTCTGCAGGTAATGAAGGGCTTCTTCAAGCCCATTTCCCGTGCACAGGCAGAGGCTTTTGCCGATGAGTACATAAAGCTGCTTGACATCAAGACAGCATCCTCAGAGACACCCATCAATTCTCTTTCCGGCGGCAACCAGCAGAAGGTTATTCTTGCACGCTGGCTGCTTGCAAATCCCGTGTACCTTATCCTCGACGAGCCCACCAGAGGTATCGACATCGGCACAAAGATCGAGATACAGAAGCTGGTGCTCAAGCTTGCCGCAGAGGGCAAAAGTATAACCTTTATCTCTTCTGAAATTGACGAAATGCTCCGCACATGCTCACGTCTTGTTGTCATGCGTGACCGCAAGGCAGTAGGCGAGCTTACGGGCGAGGATCTGACCCAGAAGAAGATCATGGCGACCATCGCAGGAGGTGAAGAACAATAATGACTGCTGAAAAGAAAAATTTCGGAGCCTCTGTAAAGGAGTTCCTCAATAAAACAGCAAAGTTTCTGCTGAAAATCGTCAAGAGTCAGCTTATCATTCCTATTGCAGCGTTGTTGATTCTTATAATATTCAACTTAGTGGCTGACCCCGGCTTCTTCAAGGTCACCTTTGGCCAGAACAGCGCAGGCGACCCTGTTTTCACAGGCAACCTTATCAGTATTCTTGATAACGGCTCCGAGCTTGCCATTCTTGCAATAGGTATGACCCTCGTAACAGCAGCTTCCGGCGGACAGGACATCTCTGTGGGATCTGCCATGGCAATTGCAGGCTCTGTTATCCTCCGTGTCGTCTGCGGTACAGACGGCAAGGCTGTGGTAATGGAAAATCCCCTTATCCTCGCATTCCTTCTTGCCTGCGTAGTTGCAATGTGCTTCGGTGCATTCAACGGTATGCTGGTAGCATATTTCAAGATTCAGCCGATGGTAGCAACCCTTATCCTCTTTACTGCAGGCCGCTCCATCGCACAGTGGATAAACAACAACAAGCTGCCCGATGTATCTGACCCCGCATTCAAGTATTACGGCAACTTTATCCCCGGTATTCCCATTCCCACACCTACTCTTATTACGATAGTATGTATAGTGATCATTTTCCTCGTACTTAAGTATACAAACCTCGGCCTTTACAGCCAGGCAGTAGGTATCAATCCCAACTCATCCCGTCTCAACGGTATTGACCCCGCATTCATCAAGTTCCTTACCTATGTTATCTTAGGTCTCTGCGTAGCGGTTGCAGGCTTTATCAAGGTCAGCCGTCTCGGTCAGATCAACTACTCCGCAGTTGCAAAGGACATTGAAATGGACGCCATTCTTGCAGTTGCCCTCGGCGGCAATGCACTTTCAGGCGGTAAGTTCAATATGGGCGCATCCATTCTCGGTGCTTACGTTATCCA
>JAZSNZ010000023.1:0-5272 GCA_045536645.1 Acutalibacteraceae bacterium | reverse complement strand
CTTGTTGAGGAGCCTATCTCCATCGCATACTTAAAGGCGTTCGCCGCCGATAATGACCTTTCCTCCGACGAGCCGTTCAAGGCAATACCTGCCGCCGACACGGGAAAGAAGGTCGCAGTTATAGGCGGCGGTCCCGCAGGTCTCAGCGCAGCTTACTATCTGCGCCTTGCAGGTCACGCTGTTACAATTTATGACGCTATGCCCGAAATGGGCGGTATGCTCCGCTACGGTATCCCCGAATACCGTCTGCCGAAGGCTGTGCTGGCTAAAGAGGTTGAGGCTATCGCTTCAATCGGTGTTGAGATGAAGAACGGTGTAAAATTAGGCTCTGATATCACTCTTGATGGGCTGAGAGGCGAGTTCGATACTGTTCTGATTGCTGTGGGTGCATGGAAAAGCAGTACCGTTGGCTGTGAAGGTGAAGACCTTGACGGCGTTCTTGGTGGTATTGATTTCCTTCGCGAAGTCAACATGGGCGCTATTCCCGACATCGGCAGGAATGTTGCTGTTGTCGGCGGCGGAAACACCGCTATGGACGCCTGCCGCACTGCCGTTCGCTGCGGTGCTGAGAATGTATATGTAATCTACCGCAGAACCAGAGCCGAGGCTCCTGCGGAGGATATTGAGATAGAGGAAGCTATCGAAGAGGGTGTGCAGTTTAAGTTCCTGACTAATCCTGCCGAGATAATCGGTGAGAACGGAAAGGTTACTGCTGTCAAGCTTCAGATCATGGAATTGGGTGAGCCCGATGCATCAGGCAGACGTTCCCCCCAGCCTGTTGAGGGTAAGTTTGAAATACTGCCTATTGATACGCTTATCTCTGCTATAGGTCAGAAGTGTGACCCCGTGGGGCTTTCCGATGTTGAGCTTTCACGAAGAGGCACTGTCACTGCCGCCGAAAACAACTGCCTGACAAATCTTGAGGGCGTATTTGCAGCAGGCGATGCCACAAACCGCGGTGCTTCCATTGCGATAGATGCTATCGCTGAGGGCAACAGGGCGGCTATGGCTATTGATGCTTATTTAAGCGGCAAGCCCATGGTTTTCCCCGAGCCTTATTATTCTAAGAGAAATGTCACAGCAGAGATGCTCGCTGACAGAGAAAAGGCTCCGAGGGCAGTTATGTCTGTCAAGGATGCCGATTACAGACGCGGCAATTTTGAGGCGGTAATTAACGGATTTACCGAGGAGCAGGCACGCAAGGAAGCTGCAAGATGCTTGGAGTGCGGCTGTCACGACTTTGCTGACTGCAAGCTTATACGCTATGCCAATCTCGAGCCTATAAACCCCGATCGCTTTACAGGCGAAAAGCACAAGTGCTTCAAGGAGCGCAAGCTCATCACCATCGAGCGTGACCAGGGCAAGTGCATACTCTGCAATCTCTGCGTTCGCACCTGCCGTGAAGAGGTCGGTGCTGGGCTTTTAGGTCTTGTTGACAGAGGCTTTGCCACAGTAATCAGACCCGAATTTGAGGGTGATGCAGCAGCAAGATGCAAGGACTGCCACCGTTGCGCCGATATCTGTCCTACAGGCGCACTGAAGATTCTGGGATAAAGACCCCCCAACATCAGATGCTATCAGCCCCACAGGCAGAAGTGGCCTGTGGGGCTAAATAAGAATCAAAACAATTTTACGAGGTGGATCATGGAACAATCATCATTCAGGTTCGCAGAGAAAAAAGACGTTCCTCTGATTTTAAATTTTATCAAAGAGCTTGCAGATTATGAAAAAATGCTTAATGAAGTTGTCGCCACAGAAGATCTGCTACTCGAATGGATATTTGAAAAGAAAAAAGCCGAGGTCATTTTTGCCATGAGCGGTAATACGGAAGTCGGCTTTGCTTTATTCTTTCACAACTTTTCTACCTTCCTCGGTCGGGCAGGCATTTACCTCGAAGATCTGTATGTAAAGCCCGAATATCGCGGTTTAGGTTTTGGCAAAGGACTTTTGAAAACTCTTGCGCGAATCGCTGTTGAACGAGGCTGCGGCAGACTTGAATGGGCCTGTCTTGACTGGAATAAGCCAAGTATTGATTTTTATCTCTCCCTCGGTGCTGCCCCAATGGATGAATGGACTGTATACCGTGCTGCAGGAGACACCCTCAGCAAGCTTGCAAAATGACGATTGATATTCCGGTAACCCATTTCTCTTACCGGCTTTACATGATATCCCCCACAGGCACTTCTGCCTGTGGGGGGGTGTCTGTCTGCGCATTCTGAGCGTTTGTTACGTACCATTTCTTTGCTTGCCCAAAGAAACGGTACCCAAAGAAAGGGCACCTCAGGGGAGAGAGTTTCGATTCTCTCTCCCCTGAGGAATCCCCACTCTCAACGACCAAGAGGGGTTATCCCCTCTTGGAACTTCCCATTCAGACTCTTCTAAATGGAGGTAATCTATGCAGTATCTGATAATTTCCGTATCCTTGTTGCTGTGGATATGGTTTCTCGGCTGTACAATCACATGGCGTTTTGGCAAGGTTCTGTTGGTCGAAGGTATGGGTGTAAAGAGCCTCGAATTTGCAGCTCTCGTTTTATTTACCTGCGAAATTGCAGTATACCTCTTATGGGAACCATTCGGTAAATGGATGCTGTTCGCCATACTTTCATTGTGGCTTATTGAACAGTTCTTTTGCCATGAGTATTTCACCATTTTTGGTTCAAGCGAGAACAAACTTAAAGGATATAACGAATGTTTTAAGGAAACGGTTAAGTTATTTCCTGTAAGTGAAACAAGACTCATCCCTGACCTTTACCACATTGTACTGCATTTGTTAATTGCTGCGGATCTGGCATTGATTATCGTAGAAATACTGTAAAAAGCTCCCTCTTGTCAGAGGGAGCTTTTTGGGTTTTCTTTATAATTTCACTGTCTCCCCTGCGCCGATTTTTACCGTTTTCTCTCCGTCATAGACCCAGAGGTCTGTGGCGGTGGGGTTATGAACAATACCTGCATCGGCTGAAAATTCAAGCTCACGGAATGAATGGGTATAATCGTAAATCTCTGTATTTGTGGCGTACCAGACATCTTTCCTGCCGCCGAACATAAACAGGGCATTTTCTATCACATTCCAGTTATCGTCACGCTCAAATTCATAGGAATGTCCCCACAGATAAAAGAGCATTGGCTCTCTGTCTGTTTCCTTATTCAGAAATTCATCTGTAAGCTCATCGAGCCGCTCGTCATTATGGTGGCAGGTGGGGTTCAGTCTCAGCCAGTCCTGCGGCATTTCAAAGCCATGAGTCGAATCAACCGTGCGGCAGTATTTTATGCCCGATAAGCGCAGTATGTCCACTACGTCGTCAGAGAACGCTCCGTAGGGGTACGCACCGCCTTTTATTATCGTGCCAAACTGCTGTTCAAGCGCTCTGCGGTCATTGATTATATCATACATTGCTTCGCTCTCAGGCTGAGAATCCCAGAACGGGTGGTTTGTGCCGTGGATAGCTACCTCCACACCCTCCTGACTGTAAACTCTCTGACACTCTGCAAGGCTCATTCTGCGGTGTATCTGTCCCTTCGGCCATTTATGCCCCTTAGGCGGATACAGTCCCGAATTTATATTGAACGTGCCTTTGATGCCGTTCTTTTTCATTATTTCAATGAGACGGATATCCTGCTCCACACCGTCATCATAGCTTAAGGTCAGCGCCTTTGCCCGTCCTTCGGGAAAACGCATACGAAATTGGGTCATCATGTTATGGCCTCCCTATAATACTTTTCTATAATTCTATACCTATAAAAATTAGCCTGTCTTTCTGATGCGGCATTACTTTGTTCCAATCCAAGTACCCATTGATAATAATGCGTCAGTTCGTGAACAAGAGAGCCTAATATCTGCTCATATATATCTGCTTTTGAAAATTCATTTAGTAAATGGAGTTCTATTTTCGAAGGAACAACAATATTGGGAGGTCTTTTTTCAAACCAGCGAAAACGTCCGTACGCCATAACGCCATTTGACAACCTGACTTGTTCACAGTTTTTGATGTAAACATTAAGATGGACAGAAAATGTATACTTTTTTCTTAGCCATTTAGAAAAAAACATGCATATTTTACGAAAATCACGTTCAACGCCTTTTTCGTAATGAAAAGATATTCCTTTGTTGTCTGTATATAAACCTCGCTTAATCTCAAAGTTTTGCCAAAGATTCATTTTGTCACCTGATAATAATACTTTGAATAGTTTTTACTCCGTGCTTCTTCTGTATTTTCCGTACAACTCTTTAAGTGTATATTTCTTGTTCCTTATATCCTCCAATTCACAATCCATATATGCCCACTCGAAGGCTTTCTCCGTAAAGCCGTTTTGCTCAAGCCCTTTGTACTTCCTGTAAAAATTGTATTCCTCTGTCGATATTACTGCTCTGTCTCTCAGAAAAAGCTCGCCGTTTTCATACCGTGCGACAAAGCCTTTACTTCCGTAACCGAGAATATAATACCCGTCGCTTTCCGTGTCACATTCGATGCAGTCAGCAGATGTGCGACCCTCAAACAAAAGCTGTGACACCAATTCAAGGTTGTCTGTACTGTATTCGGAAATTCCATGGTGCAGGCTGTCTCCCTGTCTTTCAAGATTAATAATTCTTGTTCCGTCTTTCGAAAAACAGAAGCTGTCATCCTGAGCACAGTCTACTTTTGAATAACGGAATTTCTTTATCAGACGCAGTTCTTCAAGGGAATATACTGCAAATCTTCCATCAGTGGACTTTACCGCCAATATCCTGCCGTCAGGAGAAATTGCAGGCAAATATGCATATGATATGTCTTTGAACTTTGCAAGCTCCAGACCGTCCGCATCATATACATACACCGTGCCTCCTGTACAGCCAACTGAATGTTTTCCGTTAGATATGTACGACCAGAATCTCTTCATCGATATTCTCTCCTATCCCTTTACGTACTCGCACCAGTCATCGATTATCTGCTCCATGCTCAGCCCTGTATACGACTCGACCTCTGAGGGATAAAGCATGCTCATTATAAATTCTGTCTCGCCGTATTTCTTTATAAAGTAATCCGCAAAATCTATCGTTGCATCATGCTCGGTCTTGAGATAATAAGTCAGGGGATAATCATCATTTTCTCTTAAAACCTTATGAATAAACAGTATTTCATCGGAGGGCTCGTCGTATTCTTCTCCGATGAATCGACTCAGCTCATCAATTGACCAGCCAACACCGCCTTCGGCATAAAGAATACGGAAATTGAAGCTTTCAAACAGAGTATAATAGTACGCAAGGGCTTCGTTGTGCCAGCCTTCGTACTCATTA
>JAZSNZ010000248.1:0-2086 GCA_045536645.1 Acutalibacteraceae bacterium | reverse complement strand
TCAACTCCTTGGCTCACAGAACGACATGGCTACGATCCGACTTTACGTTCTCGTCTCCTACGGCACAGGTGCTATCATGGCAGTTCCTGCACATGATACCCGTGACTGGGAATTTGCAAAGAAGTTTGAGCTTCCCATCATCGAAGTCGTCAAGGGCGGCGATGTTGAGAAGGAAGCATTCACCGACTGTGAGACAGGCATAATGGTCAACAGCGGCTTCCTCGACGGACTCTCTGTAGAAGAAGCAAAGGTAAAGATCACCGAGTTCCTTACAAAGGAGAAGCTGGGCGAAGCAAAGGTCAATTTCAAGCTCCGCGACTGGGTATTCTCCCGTCAGCGTTACTGGGGCGAGCCCATTCCTCTTGTATGGTGTGACAACTGCAACGAGTGGGTACCTATCCCTGAAGATCAGCTTCCCCTGACTCTGCCCGAGGTTGAGTCCTACGAGCCGACCGATAACGGCGAATCCCCCCTTGCAAACATCACTGAGTGGGTAAATACCACCTGTCCCAAGTGCGGCGCTCCTGCAAAACGCGAGACCGACACCATGCCTCAGTGGGCAGGTTCTTCCTGGTACTTCCTGCGTTACTGCGATCCCCACAACGACAAGGAGCTTGCATCCAAAGAAGCACTTAAGTACTGGGGTCCTGTAGACTGGTACAGCGGCGGTATGGAGCACACCACACTCCTCCTGCTCTACAGCCGCTTCTGGCATAAGTTCCTTTACGATATCGGCGTAGTTCCCACCGCTGAGCCTTACAAGAAGCGTACCAGTCACGGTATGATTCTTGCAGCAGACGGCGGAAAGATGAGTAAGTCAAGAGGCAATGTTATCAATCCTGACGACGTTGTAGCACAGTACGGTGCAGATACCATGCGTCTTTATGAGATGTTTATCGGCGACTTTGAAAAGGCAGCACCCTGGCAGGAAAATTCCGTAAAGGGCTGTAAGAGATTCCTCGACAGAACATGGAACCTCCAGGATCACATTCAGAAGGTAAGAATGCGCCCCGAGGTTGCTTCTTCCATTCATAAGACCATCAAGAAGGTAACAGACGATATCGAGAACCTCAAGTTCAATACCGCTATCGCAGCACTCATGGCACTGCTCAATGAGTTTGAGTCTCTCAAGACAATAACCAAGGACGAATACAAGGTATTCCTCCAGCTGCTCAATCCCTTTGCTCCTCATATCACTGAGGAGATCTGGCAGAACATGGGCTACAACGGAATGCTCAACCAGCAGAAGTGGCCGAAGTTCGATGCTTCCAAGTGCGTTGAGGAATCAATCGAGATTCCCGTACAGGTAAACGGCAAGCTCAGAGCAACCATCAAGGTCGCGGCCGATGCTGATGCACAGACAATCCTCGCTGCAGCAAAGGCAGACGAGGCGGTCAAGAGCTTTGTTGACGGCAAGAATATTGTCAAGGAAATCTATGTTCCGGGCAAAATTGTGAACATTGTAGTAAAATAATAATGTTTACGCAAATAACTATTGACATTGCGATAGAATATGGATTATAATAGACAGCGTCCTAAGTTTAACACCCCGTGTTGAAAAGGCGGAGGGGAGGGAAAGTCAATCATGTCATCGGAAATCAAGGTAAGAGATAACGAGTCTTTGGAAAGCGCTCTGCGCCGCTTCAAGAGATCCTGCGCCCGTGGCGGTATCATTCAGGAAGTACGTAAGAGAGAAGCTTACGAGAAGCCCTCTGTCAAGCGTAAGAAGAAGTCCGAAGCCGCTCGCAAGCGCAAGTATAAATAATTGACTTCTACCAAAAGTAAGAAGCGAGCAGATATATTCTGCTCGCTTTTTTATTTTAAAACGACAGGATTCTTAAGGAACTGGGTTCCTTAAGTGGGGTATAGGGGCAACGCCCCTATGCAGGAGTTTGAGGACGGCAGTCCTCAACTTTTCAAGAACAAATAAACAGCAGGCGAACCGCCTGCTGTTTGAAAAAGAGAAAGTTGGGGCGTTGCCCCAAACCCCTGTCAAGGGTTCCACCCTTGACAATCCCGCCACCTTTGAAAGAAGGTGCCGAATTGATAAACCAATTCACGAAACTTTTGCCTTTTGGCAAACGAA
>JAZSNZ010000293.1:0-3621 GCA_045536645.1 Acutalibacteraceae bacterium | reverse complement strand
GCTTGGCCTCCGACTTTCGACCGTTCAAAGAAAATCACACTCGCTTTCGGCAACGAAGCAACAGGTTTGCCCGACAGGTACAGAAAGCTCGGCTCCCCTGTCATGATTCGTTCAAGCGAAGCGGTAGACAGCTTTAACCTGTCCATTGCCGCCGCAATCGGACTTTACGAATTTACAAAAGGTACATTCTGATATGTTTTCTCCTGCGGTTTTCCGCAGGAGATTTTTAATTTTCAAAAACATCTTGACATGTGTAGATAATCTACATATAATACAGTCATGATATGTAGACGGTCTACACATAGCAATAAAGGAGGTCATACAAATGAAAATCGATAAGTCACTGCTTTCGGGCAGTTCCGCAATGCTAGTGCTCAGTCTGCTTCGGGAGCAGGATATGTACGGCTATCAGATAACCGACGAGCTTTCGAAGCGTTCCGAAAATGTGTTTGAAATGAAGTCGGGCACTCTTTATCCTCTTCTCCACTCTCTTGAGCAGAAGGGCTTTATTACAGCTTATGAGGTCATGGGGGGAGGCAGATCAAGGCGCTATTATTCCATTACCGAATCGGGCAAACGTGCTCTTTCGGAAAAACAGGCAGAATGGAACAGCTTTTCTGCCGCTGTGAATAATGTGATGGGAGGTGCTCTCATTGCAAAAGCATAACATCAGAGAGGAATTTTTAAAGCTGGCAGGGGAGCAGATACGCTGGAAGAGAGCTCGCACCCCTCTGCTTTACGAACTTGAGACCCATATTTCCGACAGGCGTGATGCACTGACAGAGGACGGCATGGAGGAAGCGGACGCAGAAACTCTGGCAGTCTCTGAAATGGGAGACCCTGAGGTAATCGGCGCTGAGCTTGACAGAGTCCACCGCCCGAAGCCCAACTGGCTGCTGCTTTTCGGCTCTGCCGCACTGCTGATTGTCGGAATACTCCTTCTGTGGTCTGTAGGCGGTGCTTCGGAGCAATTTAACAGAATGGTGGTTTACGGCGGTATCGGTGTGATTTTCCTGTTTATTGGATATTTCCTCGACTATACCGTTCTGTCCCGTTTTGCTGTTCCCATTTTCGCTTTTCTCTGCTGTTTCTGTGTTGTTTTCTCGGTGATGCATAACGTGTTTCTTTCAACCGCGCAGCAGCTTTGCTACAGCCTGCCCCTTGCCTATGCTTCTCTCATCTGGGCAAAGAGGCACTCACACTACAGTCTGTACATATCTCTCGGCGGTCTGCTGTGCGTTATGCTTGCTTCTTTTCTCACCGTCTCCCCTGCACCGATTCTTATTTATAATCTGACAATCTGCTGTGCAGTGCTTGTCTTTGCTGCACTTAAGGGCTGGCTTGGCAAAAACAGATTTATCTCCATGCTCCCTGCCATTACCTGCCTGTTATTGGCTTTCCTGTTTGTTTTATCTGTATTTTTAAGATCTCCCCATTTCTGGGAATTTCGTGTTGAGGGAGCATTCAATCCCGAAGCAGATCCCTACGGCGCAGGGTGGGTACCTTTGCAGGTGCGAAAACTTATTGATTCATCGGCTTTCGTCGGGTCAGGAGCATCGGACGAGTATCTCGATGTATTCAAAGGCTCTGCGGATTTTATGCTTGTTGACTATATGCTTGCCGCTGCATCACATGAATATGGTCTTATCGTCTTTGTATCGGTGATCATTCTCACCGCAGTACTTTTTGCCGCTGTGGTTTTCGGAATAAAAAGGCAGAGCAGCCGATTCGGTAAACTTATTATCTTCACCGTCGGTCTGTCCTTCCTTATACGTATTATTGCTTATATTGCCTGTAATCTGGGGTTTACCCTGATTTCTCTCGATGGTATCCCCCTGTTTTCCTATAACGGAAAGCTCCTTATTATCGATATGTTCACTATGGGGATACTTCTCTCTGTCTTCCGTATGGAAACTATTGCTCGTGACAGCAGCACCTCTCCGAATACTCTCATTCATTCTTAAGTTTTTGGGACATACGGCTTTTTCTGGCTGTGTGTCCCATTCTGCTTTATCCCCTTTTCTTGACATTGTTCATTCAAAATGATATTATTATTGTAGAATATGTCTTATTTTGGTTTGAATATGCATACAGGTGAGGAATGTTATAATGTTTAGTCCGACCAATCACAGCGACTCTCCTTTTACAGCCGCTGCAAAACCTTCAAATCTTAAGATCAACAACAGAAAGGCTATTCTCTCTCTTCTCCGAAACAATTCTCTGCTTTCTGTTACCGAGATCTCAGAGCATACGGGGCTCAGCAGGACTACTGCAATGAAGACTGTCAATTATCTTCAGCAGAAGGGTTACGTTGTCTCTGCCGGTAAGGGCGATTCCACCTTCGAGGGCGGCAAGAAGCCTGAGATTTTCAGATTCAACCCCAACTACGGTTATATATACTGCGTATCTCTCATGCACACAGCAATCGAAGGCGCTATTCTTGATATGGATGCTTCCATTATCGACCGCTGTAAGATAGGTCATGCCGCTGAGTCGGCACCTGATATTATAGTCGATAATATCGCACTGGCATTCCGCCTGCTGCGCGAAAAGAACGATATTGCCGCCGATGATATCATTCTTGTATCCGTCGGCTGCGACGGCATCATCAATTCTGATACGGGCGTTATCTGCAACAGTCCCCATTACCGCACATGGCCTGCAAATGTGGAAATCTGCAGAATGGTTTCCGAAAAGTTGGGGAAAAATTATCCTGTAATTGCTGACAACAATGTTCGACTTATGGCTCACGCCGATCTCGACAAACTCACCACTGAACAGAGCAGAGATGTCGTTGCTCTGCTGGCAGGCTACGGTGTCGGCGGCTGCGTTATCCACAACTGGCAGGTGCTCCGAGGCGCTAACTTCGAGCTTGGCGAGCTGGGGCATCAGATTGTCAATCCCTTTGATGATGAGATCTGTCAGTGTGGAGGTCGAGGCTGCTTTGAGCAGATGGTAATCGAGGATCGAGTTATCAGACAGGCTCGCAGGCTGTTTGAGGAAAATAATGATTTTGCTTCTTCTTCCATTGCAAATGCCTGCAAAAATGATACCCTCGCAATTCAGATGATCTTCGATGCTGCTGATGCGGGCGATGCCTTTGCCTGTGCAATTATTGACTGGGTACTTATCTGGTTTGGTATGGCTCTTCACAATATTCTCCTCAATCACGATCCCCGTGTCATAATCATATATGGTATATACGCAACTGCCGGAGAATACTTCTTCTCACAGCTTCGCCGCAAGCTTAACGAAATGCACTTCGGCGGCAAGGGTGCGAATGTTGAAATAATGACCACGGAATTTGACAGTGACACCGCATTTATCACGGGTGCCGGAAAATACGCCATTGAGCTGTTCTTTAATTCCGACGACACCTATGCGGACTGATGTTTTATGTTAACCTCCACCGTGAAAACCCTGTGTTTTCACGGTGGTTTTTTCTTGTGTGCCCTTTTGACGATATTGACAAAAAACAAGCTTGGTGTTAAACTTAATACAGTGTATTTTCACAACACAAGGAAAGGCTGGATTATATGAAAAAGCTATCCGCCCGACTCTGGGCATCTTTTATTCTCATAGGTCTCGTGGGACAGTTTGCATGGAAGTCGGATCGTAGCC
>JAZSNZ010000098.1:0-4598 GCA_045536645.1 Acutalibacteraceae bacterium | reverse complement strand
CATGGCTACGATCCGACTTCAAAAACTACTACCACAACCACAGAACCGACCACTACCACAACGGAAGCTACAACCACTACAACCAAGGCAACGGAGGCTTCTGCAGAAGAGGCGGCATAGTATGAATAAAAACCGCATCGGGTATATCCCGATGCGGTTTTTTATATGTATGGAAAAACGCAGGCGTAAGCCTGCGTTTTAAGAATCAGTTTAGTTTATAGGATTTTCCTCTTCCTCTGTGGGCTTGAGGCCGCCGAGGAAGGTACCGTCCTTTAGAAGAAGCTGAACAGCCTGTTTGTGAACAGACAGAGAAACAGACTTGTAAACATCACCGAATTCGCCATCCGTGGTCCATGCAATGGGTTCATTGCATGTGACTTTGAGCTTGGAGGCATGAAAAAAGGTTACATACTGTTCGTCGTATTTTTTGGAAAGAAGTGACAGGGCAGCATTCTGGAGCTGTGTGATATTCTTGGGTGTTTTTATAAGCATGACCTCGAACATTCCGTCGTCAAAAACGACCTCGTTCTTATCGAGCTTGAACATACCTGCAAATGAGAAGGAGTTTATCATGGCGCCGAATACATAATCGTCTTCGTAAACGGCATTCTCGGTCTCGATTTTCACATGGTAGGATTTGATATTCTGTACGCTTTTAAGTCCCTGAAGCACATAGGCAAAATGTCCCAGCGCATTTTTCTGAACCTGCGGAGTGGAGTATGAGGCCTCCGTGAAAGCGCCGAAGGAAGCAATATAAATGAAGTTGAAATTTCCGAAAGCGCCGACATCAAAGGGCGTAGGAACAGCAGTGACGATATCATCAGCTGCCTTGATTATATCGGTAGAGAGATCAAGACTTTTAGCTACGTCATTTGCGGTGCCTGCAGGGATATAGCCGATAGGGGGACGTTTTTTCTTGCGTATAAGGCGGCTTATTACCTGATTGAGAGTTCCGTCACCGCCGCTGCATACAATAACATCATAATCATCAGAGTATTTATCGATTATCTTTTCCGCTCCGTATACGGGGTCTGTAATGTAGACGGTTGAAATATAGCCGTTTTCATACAGACGCTCAATAAGCGGACAAAGCTGAGAACGTATCCTCTTTTTGCCTGCATTGGGGTTGACAACAAGCATCAGCTTTTTCATAACTCTCACCTCCGATAACAAGAGTATTTTAACATAATTTTAATATATTTCAACAGTTCATCACAATTCTTAAGTGTTCTTAATACATTGCAGAAAGGTTATTTCAAAATAAAACGCCACTGTCTGTCCTGATCTTCCTGAGAGGCGTAGCCTATGCCCACACGTTTGCCTGTGGTCACTTCACACTCAAAGCCATCGTCCTCAAACCATATTCCGCTTTCTTCGCAGTAATAAAGCCGATTGAATGAGCCGTTTATCCCTGCTGCCTTTGTAAGCCTTCCGGGCCCCGGAGCACCCTCACAGGCACGTATCAGAACACCCTGCGGAGATTCCCTTTCTCCTGTTATAACGTTTAAAAGCCAGTGAATACCGTAGCAAAGATATACATAGACGATGCCGCCCTCCATATAAAGCACTTCGTTTCTGGGAGTTCTGCCTCTGTGAGCATGGCATGCAGTGTCATCTTCAGTGCCGTAAGCTTCTGTTTCGGTTATCCGCTGTCTGACAATGCCGTTCTCTGTTCGGCAGGCAAGCAGTTTGCCCACAAGCTCAGGCGCAACAATAAGACGGTCTCTTTGAAAAAAATCTTTTTCTATTATCATGAAAATCCTTCTTTTAAATTGATGTAAAATGATTATATCAAAAATAAGTGCAGTCTGCAAACAGAAAATTCGAACATTTGTGCGAAATTGCCATTCACAAACGGAGACTAATGTGTTACAATAGGAAAAAACAGCAGGGAGGCCGAAGCATGAAGGAGAGAACTTACATCGCAATAGATTTAAAATCATTTTATGCTTCGGTGGAGTGCATAAACAGAGGACTCGACCCTATGACTACAAATCTGGTGGTTGCTGACGAGAGCCGAACGGAAAAGACCATATGCCTTGCAGTATCGCCCTCATTGAAGGCATACGGAATATCGGGCAGAGCACGTCTTTTTGAGGTAGTGCAGTCAGTCAAGGCGGCAAACGCAGAGAGAAAGCAGAAAGCCCCGGGAAGGAAGTTCACAGGTTCATCCTGCAGCGATATCGAACTAAAGGAAAATCCCTCTTTGGCCATCGACTACATTGCAGCACCGCCGAGAATGGCGCACTATATTGAATACAGTACAAAGATTTATAATGTATATCTCAGATACGTTGCACCCGAGGATATCCATGTCTATTCAATAGACGAGGTGTTTATCGATGCAACCGATTATCTGGCTGCCTACGGCATGACGGGGCATGAGCTTGCAATGACCATGATACTGGATGTGCTGAATAATACAGGTATAACCGCAGCGGCAGGGATAGGCACAAATATGTACCTGTGCAAGGTTGCGATGGATATAGTTGCAAAGCACGTGCCTGCCGATGAGAACGGAGTGCGAATTGCCGAGCTTGACGAAATGAGCTACCGCCGCACTCTCTGGTCGCACCGACCGCTGACAGACTTCTGGCGGGTCGGACGCGGCTATGCAAAAAAGCTTGAGGCCAATGGCCTGTACACCATGGGGGATGTTGCAAGGTGCTCTGTCGGAAAACCAAATGAATTTTACAATGAAGAGCTGCTTTACAGGTTGTTCGGAGTAAATGCAGAGCTGCTCATAGACCATGCATGGGGATGGGAACCCTGTACCATAGCGGAGATAAAGGCATATAAGCCAAGTACAAACAGTGTAGGCTCGGGGCAGGTGCTGCAATGCCCGTACACCTTTGACAAGGCACGACTTATAATAAGAGAAATGGCAGACCTGCTGGCTCTTGACCTTGTGGATAAAGGAATAGTCACAAATCAGCTTGTAATAACAGTGGGGTACGATGTGGAGAATCTGACTGACCCTGTGAGAAGAAGTCAGTATAAGGGTGCGGTCACCACCGACCACTACGGCAGAAAGATTCCGAAGCACGCCCATGGAACGATAAACCTTGAGGAGCACACTTCCTCTGCAAAGGAGATATTGAAAGCTGCAACAGAACTGTATGAACGCATAGCCGATGAAAATCTTTTAGTCAGAAGACTGAATATCACAGCCAATAATGTTATCGACGAAGCCTCCGTATTGAAACCAAAGGAGTTTTTCCAGCTTGACCTGTTTACGGATTACGAAAAGAAGCGGAGACAACAGATGGAGAAAAACACTGCACTGGAAAAGGAAAAGAATATGCAGAAAGCCATGCTCAGCATCAAAAAACGTTTTGGTAAGAACTCAATCTTAAAAGGCATGAATCTTGAGGAAGATGCCACCGCCGCAATGCGAAACGGTCAGATAGGCGGACACAAGGCATAGGAGGGCAGAAATGAACGGTAAAGATCCATATGAAGATATAATAAACATGCCTCATCACGTATCAGAACGTCATGCACAGATGTCCTCCCTCGACCGAGCGGCACAGTTTTCACCCTTTGCCGCTCTGACAGGACACGGAGATGCCATAAGTGAGACCGCAAGACTTACAACAAGCAGGATAGAACTTGATGAGGACGCAAAGGCATTGCTTGACACAAAGCTGAGATTGCTTACAGAAATGGCAGAGGGCACACCTGTTGTGACAGTGACCTATTTTGCAGAGGACAGAGCAAAGGCAGGGGGAGAATATATAAAGGTAAGCGGAACCCTCAAAGGAATAAATGAGTACAGGAAAACTATGAGATTAAGCAGTGGTGAGTGCATAGAGCTTGACAATATTCTGGATATAGAAAGTGATCTGCTGCTCGGAATGATAAACTGACAGTGAACTCTGAAGCAAAGAAACAGCTTCGGGAATTTCTGCAAAATGAAGCGAAGGACAGTTGGATACACACCTGATAAATTTGACAGAATATACAGAATAAGAAAAACATATTGGATTCCTGAAGAAAAAATAAGTCTCACCGTAAGCCGACGTATATTTTTGTGCTTTAAAGCACAGTAAGCATAGCATAATTATGCGAAAATTCGTAAAATTACACAACGGTTTTTGAAGCCTGTTCTATTGACAAGAGTATACAGAATATACTAAAATAAATTGCAAATTTAATCATTCGGGAGGATGAGCAACAATGAATCAGTATATCAGCGAAGTATTAGAGTCCGTTCGCAAGAAAAATGCAAGCGAGCCCGAATTCGTGCAGACCGTCGAAGAGGTTTTCAAGTCCATTGAGCCTGTTGTCGAAAAGCACCCTGAATATCAGAAGGCAGCACTTCTCGAGCGTATGGTCGAGCCTGAGCGTCTTATCTCTTTCCGTGTAGCATGGACAGACGATAATGGCAATGCACAGGTAAACCGCGGCTACCGTGTACAGTTCAACGGTGCAATCGGTCCCTTCAAGGGCGGCCTTCGTTTCCACCCCAGCGTATACTCCGGCATCATCAAGTTCCTCGGCTTTGAGCAGACTTTCAAGAACAGCCTTACCAGCCTTCCCATCGGCGGTGGTAAGGGCGGTGCAGATTTCGATCCCAACGGCAAGTCCGACGGCGA
>JAZSNZ010000255.1:0-5304 GCA_045536645.1 Acutalibacteraceae bacterium | reverse complement strand
GTTGTTGCAGCCCGACAGAAGCATACAGGAAAGCAGCACTCCGATTATGGCTATTCTTGCTGTTTTTGTACTGATAATACGCTTCATCTGACCCTCCGATAGGTAAAATGCTATTCCTGCGCCGCCTTTTCTTCGCCGCCTCGGCCGGTAGAGCCGAAGCCTGCGGTGCCTCGCTCTGTCTGCGACAGGGAGGTGACCACCTCAATAGGCATGGTGGACACAGGTACTATTATCATCTGCGCTATCCGCTCCCCAATGCGCAGCTCGTAAGGCTCGTTTGAGAAGTTGGACAGTCCTACGATTATTTCGCCTCTGTAGTCGCTGTCGATAAGTCCCACGCCGTTTGAAAGGGTTATTCCGTGGCGGATTCCAAGTCCGCTTCTGGCAAGAATAAGTGCGGCGTAGCCCGAATCGGGAAGCTCTATTCCGACTCCCGTCGGAATCACTACTCTCTCCCCTGCTCCGATAGTCATCGGCTCGCTTATGCAGGCGTGAAGATCAAGTCCTGCCGCGCCTTTGGTTGCACGTTCGGGAACCACCGCCCCCTCACGGAACTTTACTACCTTGAGCTTGGGTTTTACATGGATCTTTTTTACCATCTATATCAATCTCCGTTTTTATAATACGGTTCTGAAGTATAAACCTTTTGTGCGCTCTTCGCAGAGCGTAGTGCCCTTTACCGCCGCTTCGGTGATTTTTCGGCATTCCTCCGCTGTTTCTGTTGTAAAGCGAAGCACGAAGCCGTCAACATAAGGCAGAAGCTCATCCTTATCCATTATGGCAAGGGGTACGCTGTTGAGCACCTCGGAAGCGCCCGCCCGACACATTACAGGGAAATCTATTCCCTTTCGGTCCGTAATATGACACCCTGCTCCTGTACAGCCGTTAAGGCTTGCAGGGCAGTTTCGGGTCAGCATCATGGGGACTCTTCCGTATATCACGGCTTTTCTTTTAAGTCTGCCGCCAAGGGAGCTTATTCTCCCTGCGCAAAGCTCGAAGGAAAGCTCACTGCTTGAAAAGCCAAGCCTTTCAAGCTCATTGATGGTCGCGGTGGACACCGCATTGAGAGAAAAACCGCCGTGTATTTCAAATCCCATTTCCTTTGCCATGCCAACCTGACCGATGTTGTGGAGCATGATGCTTTTAACGCCTGCCTCTTTTGCGCAGAGAAGACATTTTCTGAATGTCTCCTCACCTGCAAAAAGGGTTCTCGGTGCTTCGGCACATATATTGAGATTTGATTTTCTCACCTTACTCCAGTCGCTTTCAAGGGGCAGGTAAACGGCCTCTATGCTGTCTGCAAGCTCTTCGATGCCCTCGGGCATCTGAGAAAAGCTGCGGAAAACAAGAGTCAATGGCTGCTTTTGGGGCTTTCCATGGGGGATTTTCTCTGTAACCTCATGGGTAAATTCTATCTTCTTTATCTTTCTGCGTATTCCTGAAAGCTCCGTCAGCGCTTCTCGCCTCAGTGCGTTGAGCAGTGAGGGGGCTGCACCACGATCTCCCGATACGCTGAGTCTGTCTAAGTAATAGGGGGTTCCGCCTGTTCGGGAAAGCTGCTTTTTTGCAAGCTCCTCCGATATTTCTCCGCCTGTGGCATTGTTTTCCTTTTCGGCGGTCACGGTGTTTCCTCCGTCCGATACAGTAAGCCTTGCCTTTTCGCTTATTTCAAGTTCCTCGGTAAGGGGTATCTTCGGGGTCTGCACACGGTAGAGAGTGTGGAGTGACGCAAAGGTCGAGCTGTCTGCCGCGTCCTCCTTCTGCCTTACGCCGAACATTCCTGATCCCCTTTTGCCTGCGCAGTAACCGTCGGTAAAGCCTGAACGTGAAAAGACCTTTGACAGGTCATTCATGAGCTCCTCGGGCACTCTACCCTCGTCACGCATGGCACGGCAGGCAAGTACTGACGCCGCTACATATTCGGGGCGCTTGAGACGTCCCTCGATTTTCAGTGAGGCTACGCCCATTTTCTGAAATTCGGGGATACAGGATATATGGCTCATGTCCTTTAAGGACAGGCAGTTTTCAAAGCCGTTTGAGGTAAAGGGCAATCTGCAGGGCTGTGCGCACATTCCTCGGTTTCCGCTTCTCGCTCCCAGCATGGACGAGAAAAGACACTGACCCGACACACTCATGCACAGTGCGCCGTGAATGAACACTTCTGTTTCGATAACGGAATCCTTTGTGATTTCTTCGATTTCCTTTGCGGACAGCTCCCTTGCAAGGACTGCACGGGAAAAGCCAAGCTCGGAAAGGGTATGCAGTGCTTCACGGTTGTGAATGGTCATCTGGGTAGATGCGTGCATAGTAATGTCGGGCGCACATTTTCTGATAAGTGCCGCCACTCCTAGGTCCTGCACTATTACAGCATCTGCTCCTGCCTTGCACACGGCCTCTATCTGAGACAGTGCGCTGTCATACTCGTCATCGAAAAGCAGAGTGTTCAGCGTTACATGAACCGCTGTGCCCGCTTCGTGACACATGGACACCACATCGCTCAGCTCATCGGGTGCGAAATTTGCCGCGCCGCGCCTTGCGTTGAGCTTGCCTCTGAGGCCCAAGTACACCGCATCTGCGCCGGCTTTTACCGCTGCCTCAAGCTGCTGCTCGCCCCCTGCAGGGGCAAGTATCTCAATGGGCATTATCTGTTCTGAAGCTCAGAGAAGCGCATACGGATGCTCTGAAGCTCTCTTCTGAGATGCTCGATCTCTCTGCGTGCTTCGTCTGCCTCCAGACGTGCCTTGCTGCTTTCCTGAACGTAATCCTTGATCTGTGCTCGCAGGCTGTCTGCAGAAGCAGTTGCCTTGTGCTGCTCGTCAGCATAGGTCAGGGCGCAGAGCACCGCTGCCATGGTGGTGGATATACGCTCATTCTCAGCCATCATCTCACTCATGCGAGTGTCGACCTCGTCGCCTATTGCGCGGATGTAGCTCTCATCATCGTCACTGGTGATGTAATAATCTGTTCCGCATATGTTGAGTCGTACCTTACTTTTCATTTGGATATATTCTCCTTCCAGAGATTTTTGCGCGTGAGCATAATTAACTTATTTTATCTTATATATTATAATATATCGTGAGGATAAAATAAAGGGTGTTGAGAAGAATTTCTTTGTTTTTTATAAAATTTTTACAGAATATTTTGCCTGTGCCGAATTGCAAGAAACCTCGTTTTTCTCTTAGGCCTGCGCTGCATTTATATATTATATCCCTTTTTATTTCTCTCTTTTGGGAGCAGTGCAAAAAACCCGACTGCAAGCAGTCGGGTTTTTAATGCTTTCAAACGATTTCCACGCCTGTAAGGAGCTGATATTAGCCCTTGACAGCACCTGCGGTAACGTTCTTGATGATGAACTTGGAGAGGATGAAGTAAACAATAACAACGGGCATGATAGCCAGAACGATGAACATGTAAACTTTACCCATATCGCGGCTCTGATAGTCAGTAGAACGAAGCTGAGCAATCATGATAGGAACAGTCTTCAGCTCTTTCTTGTCGATGAGAAGAGCAGGTGTGAAGTAGTTGTTCCAGGAACCTACGAAGGAGAAGATCATCTGAACTGCGATAGCAGGCTTCATGATGGGGAAAACGATGGTATTGAAGGTTCTGAACTCATTGGAACCGTCAACACGTGCTGCCTCGATGATTTCGAGGGGCAGGATGGTATCCATGTATTGCTTCATGTAGAAGAATACAGCGGGAGCAGCTATTGCCGGAACGATAAGGGGCAGATAGTTGTTGATGAGGTCAAACTTGTAGCAGAGCTGAATGAAACCTACAGCACCAACCTGGGGAGGAATCATCATAACTGCCATAATGAAGGTGAATGCTGCGTTCTTTCCCCTGAAGTTGTATGCATGGATACCGAAAGCGGTAAATGCAGAAAAATAAGTGGAGAGAACAGAAGTAGCGATTGCAATGATAAAGCTGTTAACCATACCAAGAGAGATATTGATTGTAGCAGTATCATTCCATGCAGTCTTGAAGTTGTCCCAGAAATGGGTAGAGAACCATCCCGAGAAACCGCTCATGAGTTCGTTGTTGGATCTGGATGCATTAACAAGCATCAGATAGAAGAAGAACAAGCAGAGAATGGTAAGGAAAATAAGACATGCATAAACTACTATACGGGTGAAGATGAGCACTCCGCGAGAGCTCTTTGCCTCGCCTGCATAATTTTCTTTTCTGTTGAACTGACTACTCATGCTTGCTTAACCCCCTTCTTGCTTTTCTTTTCCTTGTTAGCCTTGGTGCTGTACTGAGCAGCCATGGACTTATAAACAAAGATACTGAGGATACCTGTGAAGATAAAGATTACAACGGAGAGTGCGCCGCCCATACCGTAGTTTTTATTACCTGCGATATATTTCTGCAGCTGCATAACCATTGTCATTGTGGTATTGTTAGGTCCGCCTGCACCGTTGGTGATAACCTGCGGTACATCGTACATCTGAACACCACCGATCATAGCGGTGATGACAACGTATACGATGATGGGCATGAGGAGGGGCAGAGTAACCTTGAAGAATACCTGCAGGGATTTTGCACCATCGATGGTGGCAGCTTCGAATATAGACTGATCTATACCCATTATACCTGCCATCAGAAGGATGGTAGTATTACCGAACCACATAAGGAAGTTCATGAGTGCGATAAGAGATCTTGCCGAGATAGTATAGTCAAAGAACTTATAGGGCTCGTCAAGAATACCGGATTCCATAAGGAACTGGTTGATAGGACCGCCGTTTGCAAAAAGGGTAACGAACAGCATGGAGAATGCAGAAGCCATGATAAGGTTCGGCATGTAGATAACTGTCTTGAAGAGACCCTGACCCTTGATGTTCAGGCGGTAGCTTGTGAACCAGACTGCGAGGAGAAGTGCAACGCCAATCTGGGGAATAGCACCCATAACCCACATTAACATGGTGTTATATGCGTACTTTAAAACAAGAATTTCTCCGGTCATACTCGGAGTAAAGAGAGTTTTGTAGTTCTCAAAACCTACAAAGTTAGGACCGATCTGACGAAGACCGGCTCTGAAGTTTTCAAATAAGCTGTTATAAACAGTCAAAAAAGTCGGAACAAGGGAGCAAAAAATATAAACGATGAAGAAGGGAAGTATAAAGAAATATCCCCACTTCGCGTAGCTTATTGACTTACGTCTTTTGTTCCGCAATGAATCTTTCTGTAAAGTTGACATATGAGATCTTCCCTTCGGGTTAGATGATGATGCGGAAACACCGCGCCCGAGCATGCTTTTTCCTCCACACCTTAATAAGAAGATTTATTAAAACGCCTGTCATT
>JAZSNZ010000027.1:0-7942 GCA_045536645.1 Acutalibacteraceae bacterium | reverse complement strand
CCTGCTTCCTTTATGAATCCATCTGGTGCATCGTGGGCTTTGCCCTGCTTTGCGTCATGGTTGAAAAGTTCTATAAGTTCCGCGGACAGATATTCTTTTCCTATATCTTCTGGTACGGACTTGGCAGAGCATGGATAGAGGGACTTCGTACTGACTCCCTTTATATAATTCCCGACGTTCTCAGAGTATCTCAGCTCCTTGCGATCCTTTGCGTCATTGCAGCTCCCGTACTGCTTTACCTCGGCTTCTCCGAGCGTATGTTTGACAGGGTTTCCCCTGAGTACAGGACCGTAAGCCTTGCTGATTACAAGGTAGCAAAGGCAGAATATTATGCTGAGATTGGCGAAAACGAAGAGAATAAAACAGAAGAAAAAGAAGCAGACACACAGGAGGATAACAATGGCAGTGATAATTGACGGCAAAAAGGTAGCGGCAAATGTAAGAGCAAGAGTTGCAGATGAAGTTGCAGCTCTCAAGGAAAAGGGAATAAACACCACCCTTGCAGTTATAATCGTCGGTGATGACCCTGCATCAAGAACTTATGTAAACAACAAGAAGAAGGCATGCGCTGAGTGCGGAATCATTTCCGAAGAGTACGCACTGCCTGCTAAGACAACACAGGAAGAGCTCCTTGCACTGGTCGATCAGCTGAATAAAAGAGATGACGTAAATGGAATCTTATGTCAACTTCCTCTTCCGAAGCACCTTGATTCCGAGATAGTCATCGAGGCTATTTCTCCCAAGAAAGACGTTGACGCTTTCCATGCAGTGAATGTCGGTAAG
Organism: Acutalibacteraceae bacterium; assembly: GCA_045536645.1. Lineage (GTDB taxonomy): Bacteria > Bacillota > Clostridia > Oscillospirales > Acutalibacteraceae > JAISGQ01. The sequence goes on along the minus strand of JAZSNZ010000027.1, from coordinate 7,159 downwards.
ATCATGATCGGCAACTACGATTTCCTTCCCTGCACACCTGCAGGTGTCATGGAAATGATAGCTTCTGAGAACATCGATGTCGAGGGCAAGAACTGCGTAGTCATCGGACGAAGCAACATTGTCGGAAAGCCCATGTCCATGCTGCTTTTACATAAGAACGCAACAGTAACCATCTGCCACAGCAAAACAAAGAACCTTGCAGAGGTAACAAGCAAGGCAGATATACTTGTCGCAGCAGTCGGCAGAGCAAAGTTTGTAAAGGCTGACATGGTCAAGGAAGGCGCAGTTGTTATTGACGTCGGCATGAACCGTGACGAAAACGGCAAGCTTTGCGGCGACGTGGATTTTGCAGCGGTCGAGCCCAAGGCATCTGCCATCACACCCGTTCCCGGCGGTGTAGGCCCCATGACCATTGCAATGCTCATGCAGAACACACTCAAGGCCGTAAAGCTCCAGAACAATATAGACTGAAACTTAAAGCTCCCGTGAAGAAAGCTCTTCGCGGGAGCTTTAAACTGTCATAGAATTCTTATCTGCCTCCCTCTGACGAGGGAGGTGGCACGGCGGTGCCGTGCCGGAGGGAGAGAAATCGCACAACAGCGTATTTTTACTATCCGTTGATCATTTCATAACAGGTACTTTGACAACATGATACAATGGAAGGAATTTTGGTAGGTTCAATTATCAGCATAAGACCGATGCGCTCAAAAAATCAAAGCTATTTATAGTATATATCAATTGACATTACTGCTCGCATAATATAAAATTATTAAATACGAAAAAGCCTATTTATCCGACCAAAGGTGGAATCAAGGGAAATGCAAAAGCTTCAGGAAACCATCGGCTATAAGTTTAAGGATGAAAACTGCCTGCTTACTGCACTGACACATTCGTCCTATGCAAACGAGCACAGAAATACATATAACAATGAACGTCTTGAATTTCTGGGTGATGCTGTTCTGAGCATAATTGTCAGCCAGCATCTTTTCTCAAATTTCAAGGGCAAAAAAGAGGGCGACCTTACAAAGCTGAGAGCATCGCTTGTATGCGAGGAAACTCTGGCGGTATTCGCAAGGGAGATTGACTTAGGCTCCTATATGCGTTTTGGACGAGGCGAGAAAAACAGCGGCGGAGGGGACAGACCGTCCATTCTTGCCGATGCATTCGAAGCACTCATCGCAGCCATATTCCTTGACGGCGGAATGGAAGAGGCAAGGCGTTTTGTTCTGGGATTTGTGACAGAGGAACTCAATAAAACTCACAGCAAGAACAAGGCCGATTACAAGACGACCCTGCAGGAGATTGTCCAGCAGAGCGGCGAAGAGAAGCTCGAGTATATCCTTGTAGGCGAGAGCGGTCCTGACCACAACAAGCGCTTTACAACGGAAGTATACATAAACAGCAACAAGGTCGGACGCGGCAGCGGAAGAAGCAAAAAGGAAGCCGAGCAGCAGGCTGCACGTGAAGCACTGAAGCTGCTGGGATATTGAGACACGCAAATATAGCCCTTTTCGTGCCTCACGAGGGCTGTCCCCACAGGTGCATATTCTGTGACCAGTGTACTATTTCGGGACAGACTCAGAGGGTAACTGAAAAGGATGTGGATGAGGCGGTAAAAACAGCCGAAAGAACGCTTGGCGAAAAACTGAAAGACGCACAGATAGCATTTTTCGGAGGCAGTTTTACTGCAATAGACCGTTCTTATATGACAGAGCTTCTGAAAGCTGCGTGGAAGTATGTCAGTAACGGTACGGTATCGGGAATACGCTGTTCAACGCGACCTGATGCAATAGATGATGAAATACTGGAAATCTACAAAAGCCACGGCGGCGCCGCAATAGAGCTTGGTTGTCAGAGTATGGACAACGAAGTTCTGGAGCTCAACCGCCGAGGACACACTGCGGAGGACACTGTAAAAGCCGCAGAGCTTATAAAAAAACACAGCATTGAGCTGGGTGTCCAGATGATGACGGGAATGTACGGTGACACGGAAGAGGGAACACTCAGAACGGCAGAAAAGCTCATAGCTCTCAATCCCTCAACAGTCCGCATATATCCAACCGTTGTAATGGAAAAGACATTTCTTGCAAGGCTTTACAGGGAAGGCAGATATGAAGCACAGCCGCTGGATACGGCAGTGCGCCTCTGTGCAGAGCTGCTTGAGATGTTTAGAAAATCGGAAATCGATGTAATAAAGCTGGGACTTCACTCCTCGCAGAATGTGGAAGAAGCTTATGTGGCAGGACCTTATCACCCTGCATTCAAGGAGCTGTGCGAGAGCAGGATTTACCTTGAAAAAGCGAAAGAGCTTCTGAGCGAGGGAGAATACATAATCGAAGTTCCCAAAGGCGAAACATCAAAAATGACAGGGCAGAAAAAGAGCAATCTCCTTGCTCTTGAAAAGCTCGGCATAAAAATAAAAGTGCGTGAAAACATGAATCTTAAAAAATACGAAATCAAGAAACAGGAGGTGTAACTGATGCAGCTTAAATCATTGCAGATGCAGGGATTCAAATCCTTCCCCGATAAGATAATGATAAACTTTTCAAAGGGCGTTACCGCAATAGTCGGTCCCAACGGCAGCGGAAAGAGCAACATCAGTGACGCCGTCCGATGGGTTCTCGGCGAGCAGTCGCCGAGGGTTCTCCGCGTAAAATCGACGGAGGACGTAATTTTCAAGGGAACCACACTCCGTAAGGCCCAGGGCTTTGCCGAGGTCGTGCTGAACTTTGACAACTGCGACAGGGAGCTGAGAGTAGACAGCGACGAGGTTTCCATCATGCGCCGTTACTACCGCTCGGGCAAGAGTGAGTATAAGATAAACGGCGAAAATGTAAGACTGCAGGATATAACAAAGCTTTTCCTTGACACGGGTCTCGGAAAAAGCGGTTATTCCATGATAGAGCAGTACAAGATTGCAGCTCTCGTTGATTCCAGAAGCGATGAGAGAAGAACCATAATCGAAGAAGCATCGGGAATTTCCAAGTACCGATACAGCAGGGCAGAGGCTCTGCGAGAGCTTGCAAGGGCAGAGGACAACCTTGTGCATCTGCGAGTCCGACTTACCGACCTTGAGGAACGTGACGGTCCTCTTGAAAAGGAATCGGAGAAAGCTAAAAAGTATCTGGAGCTGAGAACAGAGCGTGAAGCGGTTGAAGTAGGACTCTGGCTTGCAACACTGTCTGTATCGACAAGCGAGCTTCAGGATATCGACTATAATATCACCCTTTATTCAAATCAGCAGAAGGAAATAGAGGAAAAGATACGCGGCGCAGAAGAGGCTGTAGTTTCTCTTATGGAGCAGGGCAATGCCCTTAACGCAAAGAAGGACGAAGTCCTCCGCAAGGCCTCCGAAACAGAAGCTGATGCGATCCGCACCGAGAATGAAGCGGCGCTTATTCGCAACGATATTGAACACACTCTTACCGATATCTCCCGCCTTGAGGGACAGCTCAGTGCATTCTCTCAGGATGAGGAGCAGCAGAACGAGGAGCTTTCAAGAAAGAGAAAGTCTCTTGACGAAAAGAAGCTTGAGATAATTGCTCTGAGCAAAAAGCAGGAAGAAAAGAAGGAAGAGCTGGAAGGTCTGAGCAATCTTGTAAGCGGCTTTTCCGATCAGCTTGAGGAGCTTAACTCAAAGCAGAATACCATCGCCATAGCGCTGTCAGAGGCAAGAGTACGTCTGGCAGGAGCAAAAGAGCAGCTTGCCGATATTATCGAGCGGCAGAAGGCATTCTCACAGACAGTGGAAGAAAACGCAAAGCTTTTCGAGCGACTGCAGGATGAAAAGAAACAGACTGAAGAATCCATTTCCGCTGCAGAAGAGAAAATAGGCTCCCTGACAAACACAGTAAACGGCTATAAAATGCGCCTTGATAAGCAGAGAGCAAAGCTTGAGGACGCAAAGGCCGTTACCGATAAGCACAGACAGGGCATAGCGGAATGCCAGAGCAAGATAAAGATAATCGAAGACCTTGAAAAGAGCATGGGCGGCTTTGCCTACAGCGTCAAAAAGGTTGTGGAAAGCTTCTCGAAGGGACAGCTTCGAGGCATTCACGGACCTGTTTCACGTCTTATCGAGGTTGATTCAGAATATGCAACAGCTGTTGAGATTGCCCTCGGTGCAGGTCTGCAGAACATCGTGGTAGACGATGAGGACTGTGCAAAGGCAGCCATCAACCACCTCAAGAGAGAAAACGCAGGCAGAGCAACCTTCCTGCCTCTTACCACAATAAAGCCCAATCGGCTCAACGAACCGTCCCTTAAAAACTTCGACGGATATATAGGTCTTGCCTGTGAGCTTGTTTCCTGTGACAGCAAGTACAGGAATATAGTTGATAACCAGCTTGGCAGAATCGTCATTGCCGAAGACATGAACGCAGGCGGTGTGATCGCCAGAAAATTCGGCTATAAGTTCAAGATAGTCACCCTTGACGGTCAGGTGTTCAATGCAGGCGGCTCCATGACGGGCGGCTCGGTCAGTGCAAAAAGCTCAGGCGTGCTTGGCAGAAGAAGCGAGATTGAATCATTGAAAACCGCAATGGCAGAGCTTGAGAAGAAGGCCGATGAGGCAGCTTTAGTTCAGAAGGAGCTGGCGGTAAAGGTCGCATCGGACGAAGCGGCATTGCTTGGCGCTCAGGGCGAGCTTACAACAGCACAGCAGGATCTCAATGATTTTAAAACAAGCCTGAGAATCATTTCAGAGCAGTTTGAAAACGCACAGCGCGATAAGAACAGCATAGAATCCCAGCGGCAGGGTGCTAAGCAGCGAGAAAAATCCCTTGGCGAATTTATCGCAGAGCAGGAAGAAAAGATAGACACACTCAGTGCAGACGCTGCAAAGCTTGACGAAGAGATAAGCGGCAGTGCAGCAGAGCGCGGAGAGCTTCGCGATAAGCGAAACGCACTGACGGAAGAACTCAGCGAACTGGGAATGCAGATAATGGCAAACGGCAAGGAATGCGAAGCAATCGAAGCCGCCATTGCCGAAATAAAGGCAAGAATGGACAACAGACTCTCTCAGCGTGACGATATAGGCAGAGAGATAGAAGAAAAGAAAAATACCATAATCACACTTGAGAAAAACGCAGAGCAGCAGTCGCAGAATGCAGAGGCTATGCGAGTGCAGGCACAGGATATGCGCAATTCAATCGGTTCGATAAACGAAGAGCGCATGAGCATCGAAGCGCAGATAACCGTACAGACAAAGCTTTCGGGCGAACTGGGCGACAGCAAGGCGTCTGTCATGAAGGAGCTCGGCCGATGCGAGACCTTAAGGCAGAACAAGCAGTCGGAGTACGACAACATCATTTCAAAGCTCTTTACCGAGTACGAAATGACGCTTCATGAGGCGGAAGACAAATATGAGCCTGTGGAAGACCGCAGGAGCGCACAGAAGCGTGCAAACGAGCTTCGCTCTGCAATGAAGCGCCTTGAGCCTGTAAACATCAATGCAATAGATGAGTACATAAAGGTGCATAATGACTATGTTACCTTCAAGTCTCAGATGGAGGATATCGAAAACTCCAAGGCAGAGCTTGAAAAGCTTATTGACCAGCTGACATCCAGCATGAAGGATATGTTCACAGAGAAGTTTGCAGAGATAAGCAAGCACTTTGAAAAGATATGTCCTCAGCTTTTCGGCGGCGGCTCAGCGGAAATAAAGCTCACCGACGAGACAGACCCATTGGGCAGCGGAATAGAAATGAACGTATCTCTCCCGGGTAAGGTTGTAGACAATATGCTTTCCTTCTCAAACGGAGAAAAGACCATTATCGCAATGGCTCTTTACTTCTCCATAATGAAGGTAACGCCGTCACCCTTCTGCTTCCTCGATGAGATTGACGCACCTCTTGATGAGAGCAACATAATAAACATAGCTGACTACATTGTCCGAATCAGCGACAAGACCCAGTTTATCACCATCACTCACAGACGAGGCATGATGGAAAAGGGTTCAACACTTTATGGTGTAACCATGCAGAAGGACGGCGAATCCAAGCTGCTTGAGCTGAAGGTCAGCGAAATAGAAGAAAAACTCGGATTATAACTACTAAGGAGCAAACACATGGGATTTTTTGACAAGATAAAACAGGGACTGAAAAAGACCAAATCAACAGGCTTTTTCGGACAGATAGGTTCTTTCTTCAAGAGATTTACAAAGATTGACGAAGAGCTTTTCGAGGAACTTGAGGAAATGCTTATCACAGCTGACTGCGGAGCAATGACCTCTGCAAAGATTTGTGATGAGCTGAGAGCTAAAGTAAAAAAGACAGGAACAAAGGATCCGGAAGAGGTCAAAAACCTGCTCTGTGAGACAATATCTGAAATGATGCAGGGTCATCAGGGTCTTATCCTTGATACCAAGCCCTCCATTATCCTTGTAATAGGCGTAAACGGTGTCGGTAAGACTACCACTATAGGCAAGATGGCAAACCAGCTTCGCGACAGCGGCAAGAAGGTGCTTGTTGCAGCGGCTGACACCTTCCGTGCAGCAGCCATTGAGCAGCTTGAAATCTGGACAGACCGTGCAGGCTGTGAAATCGTAAAGCACTCTGAGGGTGCAGACCCTGCGGCAGTTGTATTCGATGCAATAGCTGCTGCTAAAGCTCGAAACGTTGACGTTGTCATAGTTGACACCGCAGGCAGACTTCACAACAAGATTGGCCTTATGAATGAGCTTGCAAAGATAAGCAGAATCATCGAGCGCGAGCTTCCCGATGCTTCCCGTGAGGTGCTGCTTGTCCTTGATGCGACCACAGGCCAGAACGCAATTAATCAGGCAAGAGAATTCAAGAACGCCGCAGGCATCACAGGTATAGTTCTGACAAAGCTCGACGGTACTGCACGCGGCGGTGTTGTCATAGCTATAAAGGAAGAGCTGGGCGTGCCTGTAAAATACATCGGCGTAGGCGAGAAGGCGGAAGATCTGCTGGAGTTTGATGCAGCGGAGTTTACCAAGGCATTCTTTACGTAAAGGAGCGAGAGTATGGCAAGACATGACGGAAGAAAGAATACCGAGCTGCGGCCGGTGAAGATCACCCGGGATTTTATCGCTTATCCCGAGGGCAGCGTGCTGATCGAGTGCGGCAACACCAAGGTGATCTGCAACGCGACGGTAGAGGAAAGCGTACCGCCCTTTTTGAAGGGAAAAGGCCAG
>JAZSNZ010000122.1:0-3311 GCA_045536645.1 Acutalibacteraceae bacterium | reverse complement strand
GACTTCGTCGAAGAGGCAGTAGTCGAGAAGGCTGCAGTCGAAGCACCTGCAGCACCTGTTGTCTATGCTCAGCAGCCCGTACAGCAGCAGGGTCAGGTTGCAAAGCCCAGCCGCGGCAAGGGTATCGCACTTAGCGTTATCGGAATGACCCTCGGCATTTTCGGCTTCATCTTTGCAATTCTCACCTTCTTCATGTCTCTCGCAGGATTCGGCGCTTCCCAGTATGCTTATGATATTGAGGAAGTCGCTCCTATCATCGCAGTCGTCTTCGTTTACGGTCTTATCGTACTCGCATGTTCTATTCCCGGCATCATTCTCGGCTCCAAGGGCAAGAAGCTCATCGGCTCCAAGATGGGTACCGCAGCTGTTGTATTCGGCATCATCAACATCGTCCTTATTGCTCTTTGCGTTCTCATGTGCATCGCAATGATCGGCATGCTCGCATAAGTAATTATGAATCTATAAACGGCACGGACGTTGTGTGCGTCCGTGCCGTTCTTTTCGGAGGTCTTTATGTACGGCTGGCTTATTGTTAACGGATATTTCAAATCGGATAAATTCGAGGAAATTTTTTCTTTTCTTCTCAATGCCGCCCACAAAAACGGCATTACACTGGAAAAGGTGGAAAACAGCTCTGTTCTGGCAGATGTTCTGACAGGCGAGATAATCGCACCCAAAACCACTCGTCCCGATTTTGTGCTGTTCTGGGACAAGGATATCCGCCTTGCACAGACTCTGGAGGCCTGTGGTCTGCGGCTGTTCAACCGCGCCGAAGCTATACGGCTGTGTGATGATAAGTCGCTGACTTATCTGGCTCTTGCAAAGGCAGGCGTGCGTCAGCCCCGTTCCTTTATTGCTCCCTTTGCTTTTTCTCGTTCCCCCAGAAATAATGCTGAGTTTTTCTTTGAGTGTGCAAAAACACTCGGCTATCCCATGATAATCAAGGAGTGCCGAGGCTCCTTCGGCACAGGAGTGCATCTTGTAAACAATGACGAGGAAACTGCCGCACTTGTACAGAAGCTCGGCTCTGTACCATGCATTGTACAGGAGTATATAAGCGACAGTTTCGGCAGAGATATCAGAGTCAGTGTTGTTGGCGACAAGGCAGTCGCCTCCATGCTCAGGCATGGGCGTGAGGGTGATTTCCGCTCAAATCTCACCCTCGGAGGGCATTTTGCTCAGATAGAGCCGACAGAAGAACAGCTTTCCCTTGCTATCAATGCAGTAAAGACGCTGGGACTTGATTTTGCAGGAGTCGACGTACTTTTCGGCAAGAATGACAAACCCATAATCTGCGAGGTCAACTCAAATGCTCATTTCAAAACCACCTTCGACTGCACAGGGATAAACATGGCAGACTTTATTATTGAACATGTCCTGTCGGAGGTAGGCAGATGAGAGCGGTAGTTCTGTACGACGAGGAACGGTTTGCACGAAACAGAAAGTTTGCAGAAATGCTTGTTTCTGCCTGCGAAAATAACGGTGTTTCTGCGGAAACAATGCTTAAAAATCAGCTTGATTTTGATAATCTGCCCGATCTGGTGATTCGCAGGTGTGTTGATGATGAGCTGACCGAAAGGCTTGAAAAAAGCGGGGTGTATGTTACAAACAACAGCCGTGTTTCACGCATTGCCAACGATAAAGGAGAAACTTACCGCTTTTTCTCCGAAAATGGCATAAATATGTGTCCTACTCTCAGCTTTGACGCTTTGCCCCGTTGCTGTCCTCTCCCTTTCCCCTTCGTTGTAAAGGCCGCTGACGGACACGGCGGCACTCAAGTTTTCAAAGCTGAAAACGAGGCGGAATATGCGCAGGCCTGTGCCGCTCTCAGTGGCTGTAAGTCAGTTGTTCAGCCCTTTCTCCCCTGTGCCTCAAGCGATGTTCGGGCATATATGCTGGGCGGCAGGCTTCTCTGTGCGGTAAAACGTACTGCCGAAGAAGGATTCAAGAGTAATTTTTCTCTCGGCGGCAAGGTTCAGCCCTATTTCCTTTCAGCCGCTGAAAATGCTCTCGTTGAGCAGGTTTCCTCTCTTCTGGAGGCTGATTTTGTGGGTATTGATTTCTTCCCCAACGGCGACGAGCCAATACTCAACGAAATAGAAGATGTTGTGGGTACCCGAATGCTCTATTCTCTCGGATTGGTTGACGCGGCAGAGGTGCTGGTCTCATTCCTTGTGAATAATAAATAAAGCACCGTTTAATCTATTGACAAATGCTCCAAATTGTAGTATAATCCACAAATGTAAAGACAAATAACTTTACACGAAGGATGTGAAACGAATGGCGGTCAATCCCGATATTACCATATTGATGGACTTTTACGGCGAAATGCTTACCGAAAAGGAACGAGATGCTCTGGATTATTACTATAACGATGACCTCTCGCTGGGCGAGATCGCTGAGAATATTGCTCAGACACGCAGAATGAACCGTGCTTACGGCGAAGTCTCCACTGAGCGCGACACCATCACCCGTCAGGGTGTGCGTGATACCATAAAGCGTGCGGAAAACAAGCTTCTTAATATGGAAGAAAAGCTTGGACTTGTGGCGAGATTCCGAAATCTTGAGCAGGGCCTTGATGTGATTTCCGAAGCGGCCGCTGCTATCGCCGATATCAACAGGCGTTCCTTTATGTCCCGTGAGATATCAGCACATACCGATGCTATAATAAGCACCGCAAACAAGCTCAAAGAAGATTCCTGAGGTGAAATAAATGGCTTTTGAAGGATTGAGCGAAAAGCTCAGTAATGCGTTTAAAAAACTTCGAGCCAAGGGTAAGCTTACCGAGGGTGACGTAAAGGAAGCAATGAGAGAAGTCCGTATGGCACTTCTTGAGGCTGACGTCAACTACAAGGTCGCAAAGGAATTTACCGCCAATGTTTCTGAAAAGTGCGTCGGTGAGCAGATCCTTGAATCCCTTACCCCCGCTCAGCATGTTGTCAAAATAGTCAATGAGGAGCTTACAGCTCTTATGGGCGGCTCCACCGCCAGACTCAACCAGCCCAACCGTCCGCCCATGATAATCATGATGTGCGGTCTGCAGGGTGCAGGTAAGACCACTCACTCCGGTAAGCTGGGTCTTATGCTCAAGGGACAGGGTCACAGACCACTTCTCGTCGCCTGCGACGTTTACCGTCCTGCTGCTATCGAGCAGCTGAAGGTTGTCGGCAGCAAGGCTAACGTGCCTGTCTTTGAAATGGGTCAGGGCAATCCCGTAAAAATTGCAGAGGCAGCTGTTGCCCACGCAAAAACCTACGGCAACGATGTTGTTATTCTCGATACCGCAGGTCGTCTGCACATTGACGAGACTC
>JAZSNZ010000103.1:0-2798 GCA_045536645.1 Acutalibacteraceae bacterium | reverse complement strand
TCATGGTTTTTCCTTCTTTCTTCGTGTTCTTTACATATGATATATCGAAATCAGAAAACTGTCAAGCAAATAGATGTTTTTTGTCGCTTTTTGATAAATATGTCTGTCTTTTTTATGTACTTATCAATCACGCTCTGTTCCACAACACGTTTGCCGAGAATTGTTATCGCCTGCTTAGAGCAGCAGTTTACACATCTGCAGCACATGGTGCATTTCTTTTCGGGTACTGCACTCTTGCCTGTCAGCCTTATATTATCCATCGGGCAGTGCTTTACGCACAATCCGCAGCCTATACACTTTTCAGCATTTACTTTCAGTCCCTTTGACAAGACAGATATTTTTATCCAAAGGGTATTTCAATGCTTTTTCGTCCCCTATACTGTCAGGCATCTTCAGGTGCATGCCTCCCATAAGTTCTGCCCCGTATTTCTGCAGCAGCCTTCCCAGCACTCCTGCTCCGTCACCGCTGAAATATATTCCTGTCATAAATACTCCCTCAATTTTCCCTTCTTACTGTTTTTCATTTATGCAAAAGCGGCAGACAATATCATCTATCGTCTGCCGCAATTCTGATTATCAGGCCGTATATTGCAATATTTTTATGTCCAGCTGCATTCTTCCGCCCACTCAAAAGCATTCTCATAAATCATTGCTTCTGTTACGGGCTTAGGCTCCTTGGATACATCATACTGAGGTGTACAGTTGGGATTATCGGGGTCTGTGGGATCCCATCTGTCGGTCGGCTCAGCAGGACGGAGCTTTTCCACAAGCTCTGCATCATAGCTGCCTTCAAAAATGCGCACAGGCGTTCCTGCCGGGCAGTTATCATAAATCCACTTTGCACATTCCACTGTCAGCCAGATATACCCGCCTGCACCGGTCTTTCCGAGGTTTTTGTACTGTCTTAAATCCAGCTTGTCCTTCTCCATTTCAGTATATGGAACTGAATGGAAAAGATAATCGCCGGATATTCTCGTGGAGTACTGAACTCTCATAACCTCGTCATTTGCGGTAATTACATTCCATTTGTACTTGCTGTTTTTCAGCGGATAATATCCATTGGGCATCTTATCCACACTCTTGCCCGTAGCACAAATACACTGTCTTACCAGGGTCTCATATTTTCCCTCTTCATTCAGCGTATAGATGCTTACTATTTTTCCGACCTTGTCAACAGTTATATAATAGGGAAGCTCAACCTCACCGAAAGTCGGTTCTTTTTCTTCTGCCTGAGTTTCCTGTTCCGCACTCGTATCAGTTTCGCTTATAATTATAAGATCCGTTTTGCTTGTTGTATCGGTTATGCTTACAGCATCCGTACCGCTTTCGTATGCATTCATTTTCTGTATATCAGACTTTGATACCGCACTGTATGTATACAGAACATTGAGTACAACTGCTGCAAATGCCAGAATGGCCGATATTACCCTTATATATTTTGGAGATGTACTCTTTTGTGATTCGACATTTGATTCTGCTGCTTCGGTCTTTATATCCGTTTCCGCATTAATCTGTGCTTCTTCGGTTATCCTTGTTTCTGTTGTTTCCTTTGCCATCTTATCAGCTCCGATAAAGATACTTGACGTATTCTAATAATACATTTTTATTTATATATTGTCAATCTTTCCTGAGGCTCAAAGGATAATTTAACTTTTTTGCAATAATTGTTGACATAACGTTAATTTTGCTGTATATTATCAAAGGTAAAATCAAATAAATACTTATCAAGAGTGACGGAGGGATCAGGCCCTGTGATGTCCGGCAACCTGCTTATGTAAGGTGCCAATTCCTGCGGCAAGTGCCGGAAGATGAGCTGTATACGTTCGGTCCGACCTTGCGGATCGGACTTTTTTATTTTTATGGAGGATAAATTTATGGCAAGATTTTTTACATCGGAATCCGTAACAGAGGGACATCCCGATAAAGTATGCGACTGCATCTCTGATGCTGTCCTTGATGAAATCATCAGCAAGGACCCCAACGCACGTGTTGCCTGCGAATGCATGGTAACAACAGACAAGCTGTTCATGTCGGGCGAGATATCCACCTCCTGCGAATATGACGCAGAGGAGATTGCACGAAAGACCATTCGTGAGATCGGCTACACAAGCGACGATATCGGCTTCAATGCTGACACCTGTGCTGTTTCAAACAATCTGCACACTCAGTCTGCGGATATCGCTCTCGGAGTTGACAATGCAAGTGAGATAAAGGAAGGCAGTTCCGACAAATATGACCAGATCGGCGCAGGCGATCAGGGTATGATGTTCGGCTACGCCTGCAATGAGACCGAGGAGCTTATGCCTCTGCCTATTGCTCTGGCCCACAGACTTGCACGCCGTCTTACAGAGGTACGCAAGAACGGCACTCTCCCCTATCTGCGACCCGACGGAAAAACTCAGGTAACTGTTGAATACGATGACGACGGCTCACCTGTATGTGTTGACACTGTTGTTATTTCCACCCAGCACGATGCTGATGTTTCCCTCGATCATATCCGCAAGGATCTGGCAAAGCATGTAATACTCCCTGTAATACCCAAGGAGTTTATTACAGTAAACATGAAGATCTACATTAACCCCACAGGCCGCTTTGTTATCGGTGGCCCTCACGGTGATACAGGTCTTACAGGCAGAAAGATAATTGTCGATACCTACGGCGGGTATGCCCGACACGGCGGCGGTGCATTCTCGGGAAAGGACCCCACAAAGGTCGACCGCAGTGCTGCATACATGGCTCGCTACATTGCAAAGAACATCGTAGCAGCAGGCCTTGCATGGAAGTGTGAGATTCAGCTT
>JAZSNZ010000213.1:0-5097 GCA_045536645.1 Acutalibacteraceae bacterium | reverse complement strand
GTCAAAGTCATAATAGAATCCGTCCTTGATGGAAGGGCCGATTGCAAGCTTTGTCTCGGGATAAAGGCGCTTTACTGCCTGAGCGAGAATGTGAGATGCGGTGTGGCGCAGAGAATTGCGGCCTACTTCATCCTCAAAGGTGTATTCGGCGATCGAGCCGTCATGGTTGATTACTTTCATGAAAACATTTTCCTTTCTTTGCATAATAAAAACCCCTGAGCAGTTTCCTGCTCAGGGGTGTAAAATTACACGGTTCCACCCTGTGGTTTAACTTCATTGCTCCTTAACGCGGAATACGGCTCTGCTCATCGCAGGCAGCTCGGAAGTGGTTTTCACTGCTCTTTTGCAAAGGAAGCTTTCAGCCTGTCGGCTCCCTCTCTCTGATGTATCTGACACAGCTACTCGTCTTCGTCGTCGCTATTGGAAGTATTATATCACTCGAATAATGCTGAGTCAATCTTTTTTGAAAAATCCTTATTTTCCTCTTACAAATGCTTTTCCGAGTCTGAAAACTGCTTTTTCATGAATAAGCATAATGACGCGCGCAGCAACGGTAAACAAGGCCATTGATCTGAGCAGCACCGCATCGATATATGCGCTGTATAAGTAATACGAATCATAGTCCACACCTGCATTTATGATAACAGCACAGCAAATCACTATAAGCACTACCTTAGCGATATTTATTATCTCGGATACCTGCAGGAAAACGTGCCATACAAGAGGCGTGGTACGAGCTTCCTTCTTGCCCATGAGCATCGGATGGAGAATGCATCGGGATACCAAACTGAAGAATACAGAAGCAAACTCCGTGATAAAAGTAAGCACAAACACAGGCCATACAAAGCCTATCCATGAATCAAAACTATCAAACACCATTGCACTGAATGTGTACAGCAGCAAGGCCCACAGAGCAAAGTCAAGTCTGCATACAGAGGTGTATACTGTCTCCGATACAAAACCGCTCTGCAGTTTTTCATTGCTGAGCACGGCACCTTTACTATATTTTGTTTTTCTTATCCAGAATATCAGCGGAATCAGGCACAGAAGACAGATAACATTTATCAGCACAGTCATTCCGCCTGAAGCTGATGTCTGCATATGCACAAACAGAATATCCCCGGAAACCAGCAGAGTTATCACCAGCAGCAGAATCATTCGCAGCACAGCCCATAAATGTGACGGCTTTGCACTTCTGAATGCCCTGATAAGCGGCGAGTATCCATCCCCCCTGCTGACCTCGGGAGCTTTTTTCTCAATCTTGTTTTCTATAGGTGCTGCAGGTTCGGTTATTATTTCTTCTTTGCAGCCTGCAAGGGGCTCACGCAGTCTCTTTGCAAAAACGCTCGAATGCATTTCATATGCATGTACTCTCTGATTGTTTGTAAAATCCGCAATAAGATTGGGGCTTATAATACTGTCAGGCACACTCTCAAGATAGATAATATGAAGCTTTTTGTGAAGATTTATGGCATAGGTGCATTCCTTGATAACCTCATGACTGTCCATGGAGTTCCTTGTAACAAACACAACGAAAACACTGCAGTCACGGATATGCTCGTTGATGACTCCTCTCCACTCTGCCGACGGAGCTATACCCTCATCGTACCATATCCTGTACCCTTCGTCATTGAGCTCCTTTATGACGGGGTAAACCATTTCGCTGTCGATATGCGAATAGCTGATAAAGGCATAAGGCGCATCGCCCTTATATGCCTCAAAATAAGTCCTCATCATTTTCACTCCCATTTGTTATCTGCATTCTTTTCGGGTCGTTCATTTAAATATATCACATATTTTTCTCCTTTTCAACGAAGATTTTATTATAACTAAATTTAATTTTTCCTTGAATATAATAAGATACAGGAGTATAATTAACTTTATTAAAATACTCAAAAGGAAGGAGCATTTCATGGACGTACGCATCGAACCCGAAACGTTACAGGGAACTATTGACTCGATACCCTCAAAGTCCGTCGCCCATCGCATGCTTATCTGTGCGGCTCTTTCCGACTCTCCCACATGCATCACCATCTCAAGGTCAAATGCGGATATTGACGCAACGGTTCGCTGTCTGCGTGCTCTCGGCTCTGAGATTATCATCGAGAACGGCGTTTACAGCATTACGCCCGTAAAGCGTTCCGATTCTCCTGTGGTGCTCGACTGCGGCGAAAGCGGTTCGACTCTGCGATTTATCTTGCCGGTTGCAGCGGCTATTGGTCAGAATGCGACCATAATCGGTGCAGGCCGGCTTCCCGACAGACCTCTCGGTGAGTTGAGAACTCAGCTTGAGGGACACGGTATCAGCTTTTCTGCAGAAAAGCTGCCTTTTGAAATTTCGGGAACACTCCGCGGCGGAGAATTTACTCTGCCCGGCAATGTGAGCTCCCAGTATATAACAGGCATTCTGTTAGCTCTGCCCCTTTGCGGCGGAGGTCATATAAGGCTTACAAGCGAGCTTGAATCTGCTCCTTACATAGATATCACCTGCTTTGTTTCCCGTATGTTCGGCGTGGATATCACCCGAACCGAGAATGGCTTTGCAGTGGGCAATGCCCCCTATCACTGCGAAAGGCTGCTTATTGCCGAGGGCGACTGGTCCTCTGCGGCGTTTTTTCTAACCGCAGGCGCAATCGGCGGCGAAGTTACGATCCGCAACATGAACCCCGATTCCCCTCAGGGCGACAAGGCAATAGTCGATATTCTCCGCGCCTTCGGTGCGTCTGTGGAATTTGACGGTACCGATGTGACTGCAAAAAGCGGCAGTCTGCACGGCATTGAGATAGACCTTCGGGAAATCCCCGACTGTCTGCCTATCCTTTCTGTTGCAGCCGCCTGCGCAGAAGGCAGGACACGCTTTTATAACGGTGCAAGGCTCAGACTGAAGGAAAGCGACAGGCTCGAGACCACCGCTTCCATGCTCCGCGCTTTCGGCATAGAGTGCGAGGAAAAACCCGACGAGCTTATCGTTACGGGCGGCGCTCTCACTTACGGAGAAACGGATTCATTCAATGACCACCGCATTGCCATGTCTGCCTGCATAGCATCAACGCTTTGCGGCGGAACTGTGCGCAAGGCTCAGTGCGCCTCAAAATCTTACCCCGATTTTTATGAGGATTTCATCACCCTTGGAGGAATTATAAATGGATATCAAAGAACTGAGAAATAAAATAGACGAGGTCGACGACAAGCTTGTTGAGCTTTTCCTTGAAAGAATGGATCTCGCGGTTGAGATTGCAAAATTCAAAAAGGAAAATGAGCTTCCCGTCCTGAATAAATCCCGTGAGCGCGAGGTACTCGCTCACGTTGCCGAAAAGTCAGGCGAGCTTGAAATGTACTCCCACAGACTTTTCACTACCCTTATGGATCTTTCAAAGGCTCGTCAGAGTGAGCTTATGGACGTTCACAATCCTCTGGCCGAAAAAATAAACGCCGCACTTCTCCCTGCGGAGGAACTCTTCCCGAAGACAGGTCTTGTCGCCTGCCCCGGTGTTGAGGGCGGCAACTCCCAGGCCGCCTGCGACAAGCTCTTCCCCAGAGGAAGGCTGATGTTCGTCAAGAATTTCAACGCCGTATTCGACGCTGTTGATTCAGGACTCTGCTCATACGGCGTTCTTCCTATCGAAAACAGCTCAAACGGTTCTGTAAGAGGTGTTTACGAGCTTCTCCAAAAGAAAGGACTCTGGATAGTCCGTTCTGCAAAGCTCTGCATAAAGCACGTTCTTCTCGGCAAAAAAGGCGCAAAGCTTTCGGATATCACCGAAATTCGCTCCCACGAGCAGGCGCTCGGTCAGTGTTCAAAATTCCTTGCCGCTCACAAGAACATCGGCATACTGAACTGCCGCAACACCGCAGAAGCCGCTCAGTATGTAGCGGAGTGCGAGGGCAAAAATATTGCCGCTATCGCCTCTGCCGAGTGCGCTGAGCTTTACGGCCTCGATATTCTTGCCTCTGATATAGCAGACAGCGAAAACAACTACACACGCTTTGTATGCATTGCAAAGAAGCCCGTTATCTACGCAGGTGCCGACAAGATAAGCCTTGTGCTTGCCTGTGCCGATAAGCCCGGTGCTCTCTGCTCCATTCTTTCAAACCTTTCCGCTCACGGCGTAAACCTTTCAAAGCTTGAAAGCTGCCCTGTTGTGGGAAGTGACTTCGAATTCATTTTCTTCCTCGAGCTTGACGCCTCCGTCCGTGAGCCGGGCGTGGTTGCAATGCTCACCGAGCTCGAAAAGAGCTGTGCATCCTTCTCCTTCCTCGGCTGCTATCAGGAAATCTGACATTAATTCTTTAGAGAAAGAAGTTTTTGTTTATGGGAACACGATTTGGATTACTTGGCAGAAAACTCGGTCACAGCTGGTCTCCGAGAATTCACAGTCTGCTCGGCTGTGAAAGCTATGAACTTTTCGAAAAAGAGCCTGAAGAACTGGAAAGCTTCATGCGCTCTGATGATTTTGCCGCACTCAATGTCACAATACCCTACAAGATCGATGTAATGCCCTACTGCGACGAGCTTACCGATGCAGCAAAGGGCGTGGGCAGTGTAAACACCATTGTCCGCCGCGACGGACGGCTCATCGGTCACAACACCGACACCGACGGCTTTATATACACCGTTACCCGCTCGGGCATCTCCTTTGAGAACAAAAAAGTTGTCGTCTTCGGCGGCGGCGGTGCATCAAAGGCTGTGGTCTATTCCGCAAAGAAGCTGGGTGCAAGGGAAATAATTATTGTTGACCTTGAGGGCGAAAACAACTACGACAATATCGACAGGCATTATGATGCTGAGATAATCGTCAACGCAACACCTGTGGGAATGTATCCCCACAACGGCGATATTCTCGTTGACCCCTCACATTTTACACACTGCGAGGGCGCTGTTGACCTTATCTATAATCCGCTGAGAACCGCTTTCATGCTCAAATGCAAGGCGCTCGGCATTCCCTGCGCTAGCGGTCTGCCCATGCTGGTCGCTCAGGCAAAGGCCGCAGAGGAAATGTTCTGCGATAAGAAAATCGACGATGGCAAGGTGGAGGAGATCTATTCCATTCTTGCAAGCGAGCAGGAAAATATCGCACTCATCGGCATGCCCGGCTG
>JAZSNZ010000175.1:0-9403 GCA_045536645.1 Acutalibacteraceae bacterium | reverse complement strand
GGTGTGCTGGTCTATTCCACCTGCACCTTTGCCCCCGAGGAAAACGAAAAGAATGTTATTGCTTTTCTTGAGCGCCATCCCGAATTTTTTCTTGAAAAGATACCCTGTGAGTTTGGGCGAAGCGGTCTTGCATTAAGCGATAAATACGACCTGACACTGACTCGAAGGATATATCCCATGGACGGCGGCGAGGGGCATTTTGTGGCAAGGATGAGGAAAAGCGGTGAACTGACGGTCAACGAAGGTCGCTGTCCTGTCATAAAAGAAACCGCTCAGACAAAACTTCTGCGCGAACTTTATGAAAACTGTTTTTCTGACAAACCAAAAGGTACATTCGCTGTTTACGGAAATTACGGCTATCTTCTCCCCTGTGATATGCCCGATGTTCCTCTGGAGGGTGTTATTCGCGCAGGTGTGCCTGTTGGCGAGATAAAAAACAATCGCATTGAGCCTGCACACGGCTTGTTTATGGCGTCTAAAAAAGAGGATTGCAGAAGATATATTGATTTATCCCCCGACAGCACCGAGCTTTCAGCGTTCCTCCACGGCGAGGAGATACCATGCGATGGTGAGAATGGCTTTACTGCTGTCTGCTGTGACGGGATAGTCACAGGATTTGGAAAGGTAAGCGGCGGCAAGCTTAAAAACAGGTATCCTAAAGGCTTGAGAACATTGAGATAAAAAAGGAAGCGATGAAAAACATCGCTTCCTTTTTGTTTATGCTCTGTCTTCGAGATTTGGCTGGATTATGCTGACGCAGGACGCAGGCATGGAGGTCTGTGTCATTGCGATATCGGTTATCATGGATACCTCAGAAGAGGTAAGCTCTTTTGTATTTGAAACGATAACGCTTACCTGAGACTCGCTTACGATGGCAATGCAGTCGTCAAAACCTTTTGCCTTTATGAGAGTTTCGATGGCGTTTTCCGTCTGTATCTGCGAGGCAATCTCTGCACTCTTGTTTACCGCAGCGCTCTTGTCTGCGCCGCTTTTGCCTGCGTCATTGATGACCTCGTTGAGAAGGGCGATGGACTCGTCTCTTGCGTTTTCACGCTCGGAGTACGCCATCTTAAAATAACTGCCCTCTGCAGATGCTGCAACAGTGTCGCTGTCTGAAGTCTCCTGTGCACCCTGTGCAGATACCAGCAGTGCCTCGCCCAGCATTTCCTCGTCGGATATGGGCTGACCAGACTGCACATAGTCTTCACTGGGGGCAAACTGCCAGTTCAGGTACACCGCTGTGCCAAGTGCCAGCACAAGTCCTGCGATAAGTATTCCTCTTTTTCTGTTTTTCATCATTTCCTATGTCCTCCTGTCAATTTGTCAATATGGTCACATACACTCGCCTTGAGGATATCCCCAGGGCGGTCGTTACCGCTTCGGTTATACGTGCGCGTACTTCTTCGTTTTCTGCTCCGTCGCACACTACCACAACACCGCCCACTGTGGGCAGCTTCATTGTCCGCACAAGCGCCTCCCGTCCGTTTTCACCGTCTACGATTATCACCGATTCTTCGCTGTCGTTCTTTGTATCGGTACTGGTGCTGCCGTCTGTGTCACTTTTTTCCGAGGAGTCGCTGTTCTGCCTTGAATCGCTTGCATATATGTACTCTTCGCTGTTTTCAAGGGTTACAAGCACCTTTACCCTGCCTGCGCCCTTTATGGAGCCTACGATTTCACAAAGCCTTTTTTCCACTGAGTCGGCATAGGCCTCGCAGTCAAAGGTCTCTGTGTTCTTTGCGGTTTCCTTTTTGGTACAGGAAGTACCCAGCTCCGAGAGCAATATCAGCACAAGAATAAGTATTCCGGCAGCGGTCACAAGCTTTGCACGGTTCTCCTTTTTGATAAGCTCTGATAATTTTTCCTTTATTCCATTCATCACTCTTCCTCCGTTATGAACTTTACATATACTCCCGTTCGGGTGTATACCGTTTTTAAAAGATCGTCGCGCCTGCTGTAATCATCTGCGGACAAAGTGACCTGTGCCTGTGATATTGATATGCTCCCGTCCTGCAATATATCCATTCGAATGGAAATTTCCTTTACTTTGACATTTTCTGATTGCAGTGCGCTTTCTATTTGTCCGCTCACCATGCTGTCGAGCATTTCGCTTGTAAATGTTGTCACGGCCGCCTCCATCTTTCCATTTTCCTCAATTACCGCTGAGGTGATTTTCGGTATTCGTATATTTTTAATTGCCTTGCCGACGGGCATTGCCACCGAACAGACAAGAAAAGCACCTATTGCAAGGCGTATCAGCTTTTCAAATGATGCTGAGGGCACAAGCATTTTAAGTGTTCCGCACAGTACACAGCACACACATATGCAAACTGCCGCTTCTTTTATCCCTTCCATTTAACTCCCTGCCTTTCCGACTACAAGCACCGCTGCCGCTGAAACTGTAAGTATCAGTACCAGCAGTATGCACACCGAAAGCAGCATTCCCACTGCAGCAGAAAGAGAACGCAGAAGCTTTGACACTGTAGCTGATGCGAATATCTCCGATATACTCGCACACATTTCAAGAGCCAGCCGCCACAGCACGCCTCTGATGATGATCGGCAGGAAGATATATCCGCAGGCAATGATACCGAATGCTCCAACCGAAGTACGAAGCAAAGCGATACAGCTTCGCACCGATGCAAGTGCTTCTCCAACCGCACCGCCTATTATGGGTACTGAGCCAGACACTACGAACCTTACTGTTTTTCCTGCCACGGTATCGGCAGCCGCCGTTACCATGCCCGATATTGTCAGCGATGCCACAAGAACGGTGGCGATTATTCCCATCAGCCATTTTATGCACTTTTCTGCAAATGCTGCGACAGAACCGAGGCTGAGGTCAGGTGCCGCTGCTGTGACAGCAGACACGGCTGTGAGAATACGTATAAAAGGCACTACCGCGCTGCAAAGAACTCCCGATGCAATTTCTGATATGGTCAATATTGCCGCCGCACTTCCTGCGGCTGTTACCGTCTGCCCCGATGCTATTAACACTGCGGCAAACACGGGAATAAAGCCCTTTTCAAAATTATTTGCCGCTTCGATAGTACCGATAACGTCGGTAAAATATGTAAGCAGTGGTGACAGAGCTGTAAGGGCTGCAAACACTGAGACTGCTGTATGTGCGGACTTTGCAGTGTTTACATCTGCCATGGAATCCTTAAGTCCGCCTATCAGAGCTGTCAGCAGTATGGCTGCGATTATGGTTATGCCCACTCTCAGCGGCTGCTTGCTTTCCTCTGCGGTTATCCTCATAACGGAATTAAGTATGTCCGAAATGTTGATATTTACCATGTATTCTTCCGATGCTGAGGCTATCCCTGCGTTTTCGAGGTTTTCCACTGTTTCTTCGGGCAGGTAATCTGTCAGCTCTGATGCTCCGCTGTCCTCAAACAACTGCTCATAGCCCTCATATCCCGAAGCCGAGACCGTTGATGCAGTCATCACAGCAGAAATCACAAGAAGAGTAAGTATGATTATTCTTTTCATCATCCGTTTATTATTCCCACCGCTGTGCCAAGAAGTGATTCAAACAATGGAAATATCACTGCCAGCACCGCTATTTTCCCTGCTGTTTCCACCTTTGTCGCAAGAGATGTGCAGGCGGCATCTCTGCAGGTGTCTGCCGCTGTCTGGGTTATAAAGCATATTCCGATGGCTTTTAAGACAAGGGTAAAGCCTTCGCTGAGATCGTATTTTGCAGAAAGGTCATTGAGCTGCTTTATTGCAGGTGCTATCACTGAAAGGCACACTGCCGCTATGGCACAGCCGCCAAGCAGCAGTAAGCCTGCCGAAAACTCCTGACGGCTCTGACGGACTATGACGGTAAGCAGGCATATTATCACCGCTGCTCCTGCGATCGATATTATATTCATAGCTCAAACACCGACTTTACCGTGTCAAACAGACTGCTTATCTCCTGCACTATTATGGTCAGCACTACTATTATTCCTGCTATCGTCGTCATTGTCGCCTGTTCCTCTCTGCCGGCACGAATGAGCACCTGATTGAGCACCGCAACGATTATTCCAACTGCCGCTATTTTGAAAATCAGATCTATATCCATAAAAACAGTCCTTTATATTATAAATATCACGAGGGCAAGGCCTGTGAGGACAGAACATGAAAACAGCATCTTCCCTCTTGTTGCATGCTCTTCGTGTGCTGCAGCACTGTGCTCAGACAGTCTTTTCGAGACCTCATCAAGAAGCCGTTTTTCTCCCTCTATATCAGCGCTCCCGAGAGACGAGAGCATCTGCACCGTTTCCGTTTCGTCCTGTGTCAGTCCCATCGCTTTTGACCATTTTCGGGCATTTTCCTTCCAAACTGATGCAAAGCCTCTGCTGATATCCATATCAAACAACGGTGCGCAGAGGCTGTTTTTCGCGCATTTTTCCATAAGCTCATTCAATGGCGGTGCCCGAAAGGATATTTCATTACCCAGCTTTATGCATATACCTCGCAGTGCGTCAAGCGACTCGCATCTGCGTTTTATTTCTTTTCGAAGACTGCTGCCGATCACTATCGAAAGCAGGATTATTATCATGCAGACTGCTGTTTTCATTTTTCAAGTCCTCCGTTTTGATGATTTTTTCTATGCTCAAGGGAGTTCGTGAAAGCAAAGCAATGTACTTAAAAGCACCTGTATCGAGCAACTGACTGATAACAGGTCTCCTCAGAAGCTCGTCTTTGCTGTTAGCATGAACGCTGGCTATTATGCTGACTCCTGCGTTCAATCCCTCACTTATGGTTTCTGCTTCTTTTACCGTACCTATTTCATCGCACACTATAATTTCAGGAGACATACTGCGTACTGCCGCTGTTATGGCTTCCCCTTTCGGATAGCCGCTGAGCACATCGCAAGCATATATGCATTCATACTGAGGGGCGCTGTTGTGCACTGCTGCAAGTTCGCCTCGTTCATCAAGCAGCGACACTGCGTATCGTCTGCCTGTCTGCCCCTTTGAAAGCGATGCGGCGATATCGCGAAGCAATGTTGTTTTGCCGCTCATAGGAGCACCTGCGATAAGGATTCCAAAGGGGTTATCGAAGGATATTCGGGAAAAAAGCTTATGGCTGCACCCTGAAAAAGAACGGGCTATACGCAGATTTATTGATGTAATATCTCTGAGCATGGTCACTTTTCCCTCTGCTGTTACCGCTGTGCCGCAGATTCCTGCCCTGTGACCGCCTCTGACAGTTACAAAGCCGTTCGCTATCTCCTGCTGATGTGCATAAACCGAATAGCCGCATATGCTCTCAAAGGCTTCCTTGAGTATATTGACACTGATTGTGGGAAGGTGTTCGAGGGTTTTCAGCTCGCCGTTTATTCTAAGATTTATTTTGCAGTCTGAGCGCAGACGAATTTCCTGAGTGTGCGCTTTTGTCTGCTCGTCCAGCGATGAAAGCATTGTATACAGCTTTGCGCCCAGCGCCTGTGAGGCTTGCTCAAATGGGAATGTGTTCTGCATTTATGTTCACTCCTTGGGTAATGTATATGGACGGGCAGTGGCTTATATGCATAAAAACACCCACGGTTTTCACCGTGGGTGTCAGAATGTGTTATAAGTTGAGGGCTTTGCCCTCAAACTCCCATTCAAGGACGCTGTCCTTGAAAATCCTGCTTAAGGAACACCGTTCCTTAAGAATCCTTTCATCAGATAAAGGATATCTGGTCAGATTCGGGGAGACCTTCCAGTGCACCTGCTGCCTCGAGAGCGGCGATAACCGCCTTTGTAACTCCTGCGCGCTTCTGCATATCGTCTCGTGTGGAGAACATCTCCTCGTTTCTTGCCTCCTCAAGCTGCTTTGCCGCGTTGAGGCCTACGCCGTCAAGGACAGAGAAAGGAAGTCTTATGCCCTCTTCCTCTACAAGGAATTTGTACGATGAGCTTTTTTCGAGGTCGATATTGAGGAATTTTACCCCTCGCGCCAAAGCTTCGTTTATTATCTGGAGCACAGCGAAGGTCTTTGTCTCCTTATCACTTGCCGCCTTGCCCTTGGCGGTTATTTCTTTCATCTTGGCTCTGACCGCACTCCTGCCTGCAACGGTTGATTCTGCATCAAAATCGTCGGGACGGGCAGTAAAGTAAGCAGCGTAGTAAGCTTCCTTCATATGCACCTTGTACCAGCCGAGGCGCAGGGTCGCTATCATGTAGGCTGCGGCGTGAGCCTTGGGGAACATATACTTTATTTTAAAACAGGAATCAATGTACCAGTCGGGAACATTGTTGTCCTTCATGGTCTGTACCATCTCGTCTGTCAAAAGCTTCTTTGCGTTGCCCTTTCTGACTATCTCCATTATCTTGAAGGCAAGTCCCTTTTCAACGCCCTTCTGGATAAGATAGACCATGATGTTGTCTCGTGTTCCGATAACTTCGGAAATAGTACAGGTGCCTGCTTCTATAAGATCCTTTGCGTTGCCGAGATAAACGTCGGTACCATGGGACAGGCCTGATACCTGCAGAAGGTCTGCAAAGGTCCTCGGCTGAGTATCAACAAGCATCTGACGAACAAAGGATGTACCGACCTCGGGCAGTGAGAAGGTACCTGTTTCGGAGTCTATGTCCTCGGGGGTAAGCCCCAGTGCTTCTGTCGATGTAAACAGGCTCATTACCGCAGGGTCACTCATGGTGACTTCCATTACGGGTATGCCTGTGTATTCCTCAAGGTAGTGATAAATAGTCGGATTATCGTGTCCGAGGATATCGAGCTTGAGAATGGTATCGTGTATGGAATGGAAGTCAAAGTGGGTTGTGACTATATCAACGTCCACCTTATCTGCAGGGTGTGCTATGGGACAGAAGTCATAGACCTCGTATTCTCTCGGCACGACAACCATGCCGCCCGGATGCTGGCTGGTGGTGCGCTTTATGCCTGTACAGCCGTTTTTGAGGCGTTCGATCTCTGCCGCAGGAAGGGTAAGACCTCGCTCTTCTGCGTATTTCAGGACATAGCCGTAGGCTGTCTTTTCTGCAACGGTGCCGATGGTACCTGCCTTGAAAACATTCTCTGCACCGAATATCTCTTCGGTGTATTTATGGGCCCGTGACTGATATTCGCCTGAGAAGTTAAGGTCGATATCAGGCTGTTTGTCGCCATTGAAGCCAAGGAAGGTCTCAAAGGGTATCTCGTGGCCGTCACGTCTGCATTCCTCACCGCACAGAGGGCAGTTCTTAGGCGGCAGGTCAAAGCCCGAACCTACATTTGGGTCTTCGATAAAGAACTGGCTCCACTGGCACTTGGGGCAAACATAGTGCGGTGCCAGGGGGTTTACCTCTGAGATGCCTGCCATGGTAGCGACAAATGACGAGCCGACCGAGCCTCGGGAGCCAACAAGATAGCCGTGAGCCTCGGAATCGGCAACCAGCATCTGGGCGGTCATGTACATGACAGAGAAGCCGTTATTGATAATGGAATTGAGCTCACGCTCAAGACGCTCGTGAACGTACTCGGGGAGAGGGTCGCCGTATATCTCCTTTGCCCTGTTTCGGCTGATGGAGCGGAGATTTTCGTCCGATCCTTCGATTCTCGGGGGGTATACTCCCGGGGGAATAGGTGCTATTTCCTCAACCATATCGGCAATGAGGTTTGTATTTGTTACAACTACCTCATAGGCCTTGTCCTTGCCGAGGTATTCAAACTCACTGAGCATCTCTTCCGTTGTTCGCAGATAGAGCGGTGCCTGCTGGTCGCCGTCCTCGAAGCTCGACATGAGAACTCTTCTGAAAACTTCGTCCTCGGGGTCGAGGAAGTGTACGTCGCAGGTGGCAACTACGGGCTTTCCCAGCTCGTCGCCCAGTCTGCATATGGTGCGGTTATATTCCTGCAGGGTCTCCACATCGGGTACTTCGCCCTTTCGCACCATGAACATATTATTGCCCACAGGCTGGATTTCGAGATAGTCATAGAAGGATGCTATCTCCACAAGACGCTCGTGCGGAGCGCCCAGTGCCACAGCCTTGTAAAGCTCGCCTGCCTCGCAGGCAGAGCCGATGATAAGTCCTTCACGGTGCTTTTCTATCATACTGCGCCTTGTTCTGGGGCGCTTATAGAAATCGTGGAGGTTTGCCTGTGAAATAAGCTTATAAAGATTCTTAAGTCCCACCTTGTTCTTCACAAGAATTATCTGATGATGGGAATCAAAGCTCTTTATGGGTCTGTCGGTGATCGCGGTATTGAGCTGTGAGATTTCGGTGACCTCATAATCGTCACGCATTCTGCGAAGCTCTTCGATAAGTATCTGTGCAAGCGCCACAGCATCGTCAACCGCTCGGTGGTGATTGAATGACGGGAGCTTCAAGTGAGCAGTCACCGTGTCAAGCTTGTGATTCTTGATATCGGGGAACATGGCACGGCTGAGTGCAAGGGTATCAAGACTTGTAAAATCAAAGTCGTAGCCGCATCTTTCGCAGGCCGCCGACATAAAGCTCATATCGAATGATGCGTTATGAGCAGAGAGTATCTTTGTATCTGCGCAGAAATCAAGGAATTTCTTGACTGCCTCCGCTTCCTTTGGTGCATTTGCAACCATTTCGTCGGTGATTCCCGTTATTTCGGTTATCTTCGAAGGTATATGCTGTTCGGGATTTACAAAGGTGCCGAACTTATCCACAATCTCAAGTCCGCGAAGTCTGACTGCACCGATTTCCGTAATTCGGCAGTTGTTGGCATTAAGTCCCGTTGTTTCAAGGTCAAAGGCTATGATATCCCCCTCGATGGGAGCATTGGCTTTGCCCACGACTGCATTCAGGCTGTCATCTACAAAATAGTCCTCTACGCCGTAGATTATCTTGATGGGGGTTTCTGCCTTTTTAAGTTTGTTTGCTGTGTTCATTGCCTCGGGGAATGCCTGTGCTACACCGTGGTCGGTTATGGCTATCGCCTTGTGTCCCCATTTTGCCGCCCGCTCGATAAGCTTCGATGCAGGTGTTACAGCATCGAGAGCGGACATGTTTGTATGCATATGAAGCTCTACGCGCTTTTCTTCGCAGTTGTCAGAACGCAGGCGTTCCTTTGCAAGCGCTATGCAGCTTGCCATGAGGCAGTAGCTTTTGTCATAGCTGTCGTAGGCATATTCGCCCTGAACGATTACAACACTGCCGTTTCCTAAGCCTTCTGCCTTTTCAACGTCCTTTTCACGCATGAAAAGCTTGACGGTGTTGGAAGAAGTAAGGTCGGTGATATTGAATTTTACTATGTAGCTTTTGCCCGATTTTGTAAGCTTTGATTCGTAGCCGAAGACTCTGCCCCAGACTGTTGCTCTGTGCTGCATGGGGTCGAGCTTTGAAAGCTCGATTGCAGGCAGTGCTTCCACCTTGCCGTAGATAAGCACGGGACTGCTGATTTTATCGGGCAGTCCGTTGAGCAGGTTTTCTGCAGGCAGGGGAGCATATCGGGT
>JAZSNZ010000365.1:0-9017 GCA_045536645.1 Acutalibacteraceae bacterium | reverse complement strand
CATGGCTACGATCCGACTTAGCTTGTGCCGGTGCAGTTTACATAACAAGTGCCGTCCTTTGCCTGAAAGGCTATCCACTCAGGTGTCATCTGGTCAAAAAAGTCGGTCATGCAGTCATCGATGGTGTCGCCGTCTTCGTTGCCTAAAAAGTAACTGTCACGTACAGAATCTATCACGTCCCACAGCTCTTCGTCGGTCAGTGCCCCCCTTTTATTGGGGTTTATTCTGTTATTTATATCCGCAAATAATGTTGCTCCCATTTTTCTTCACTCCTTAGTCGGAGAAATTATAACGCCGCTTTATGATGCGATTGTAAACAGAAGATTAATTTTGGTTTTTTACCGGCAGCAGGAGCTTTATTCCGTAGATTCCTACAGCAAGGAAGGTGCACAGTATTACCACGGCAGATACTATTGGATACTCTCGATGAGTGGTAAAGCAGAATGGCAGTCCGCACAGGTCTATAACAAAATGGAACAGTGAAACAAGCCACAGGTTTCGTGTCCTTACATAAACAGCACCAAGATATACTCCTAAGCCTGTTGCCCACACTATCTTGCAGGTAGCAATCATAATCGGCATACCGATTACGCCGACGATATGTCCCATTCCGAATATTGTCGCTGTTATTATCACTGCGGTCAGCTGAGGATTTTTTCTGCCTCCTAAAATCCGCTCGAGAGAATTTTGCAGCAGACCTCGGCAGAAAAACTCCTCTATTATTCCAACGCCTATGTAGTAAATTATTCCCTCAATAAGAATTTTCCACACTGACGGCGTATAGTCAAAAGGCATAAGACCTATGCAGAATGCCGCACAGGGTATGGCGAATGCCATCATTGCAGAAACACCGTAAGTTTTCAGTCCCGTAATAAAATTGTTTTTTCCAAGACCCGGATTGAATTTCGGTATCAATGTTTTTGTGAGGATCATGCCAACTGCCATTGCAAAAATAATATTTACAAGAAGCGTTATGCACACGCTGTCAACATCTGACAATGTGATATTTATAAACAAGGCAATTGGCAGTCCCGATATATACATTGCAGCTATAAATGCGGCGATAAATATCGCTTTGATATTTTCTCTTTTCATTGTAACACCACTTTATTTGTCTGTAATCACAGAGGGGCATTGATATCAATGCCCCTCTTCTGTATTAATCAAGCTCTTTTCAAACACTTTACGATCTCACCCATGTAGACATAGTGATAATCACCGTTTGAGTAATTTTTATCAATTGTCGGGTCGATAAAGCCTTCGGGCTTTATTCTGTCCTTATATATCTTGCGGCAGATAAGAACAGTCTCGGCCTCCTCAAAATATGGTGCCTTCTCGTCCTTTACAACGGTAAGTCCTGCTTCGGCTATCTTATCCTTGTCTCTGCCGCTGACAGTTCCGCAGAGCTTCAGAGCTTCTCTCTGAGAATCCCCGAAGAAGCAGAGAGAAAAGTACTCCTCATTCTCTACAAACTCAAATGTGTATCTCTGAGGACGGATAAAGCAGGTGGCGACCTCTTTGTTCCACATAATGCCGAGACCGCCCCAGCTTGCGGTCATTGTATTGACCTTCTCGCTGCCTGCTGTTATAAGCATCCACTGCTTGTTTATTGCCTCAAATGTATTATCCTTCAGATCGTATACTGAAATTTCATTGAACATTTTACCGATCTCCTTTCTGTGTTACCATATTATGATAACACAGAAAGGAAATTTAATCAATCGTTATCGAATCTGACTTCGCCTATGAAGTTTTCGATCTCAAACTGTGAGCCCATGGCATTGACCTCTATATCGCTGTCGATCTCTGCAATTGAGTTATCCTTGATTACATACACTGAAGCACCTTCGGGAAGCTCAAATTTCATCTCACCAATGCAGTTTTTAACAGAGCTGTCGCCATTGGGTATCTCTGAGGAGGCAAATACAAATTCTCCTATGCAGTTTTCGACATCATAAATGCCAAATGTGCCGCTTATCTCTGCTTCACCTGTGACAGCGTGGATACTGAGCTTATCGGCGGTGATTTTTTCGCCGCTGATCTCACCTGCAGAGCTCTTTATAGTGAGTTCCTCAACCGCGAGATCCAATATATCCATATCTCCTACACAATTTTTGATGATAACTGTTCCGTTAAAATCGTCGGGGATATTGACGGTGGCTGTTCCGACGCTCGAATCGAAGATGCTTGATGCATCCGGACGCTCTATTGTAAGTGTTCCGCCGCTGAAACTTATGGCAATAGGAGCACCGACAGCAGAAGAAGGATACTTACCCTTAAACGTAGCTAAAACATCAGACCGGAATGCTTTTTTAACGGTCAGGTCATAGCACATATCCTCGATCACAATGGTATCTACCGAATCCATGTCACCACCGTAAGACTGAGAATAGGGCATTGAAACGTATTCGCTGTTGTATGATATAAGCTCGCCGCTTGAGTAATGCTCCATATACTTTACCATAGTGTCGACCCATTCCCTGATATCCGTATCGGAAAACAGCTGTTCAAGATCGATACCCTGCACCATATCGACTGCTCCCTTTGCCACAAACACACCGCCTGTGATAAAGCAGCCGACCATTATGAGAACAAGCACCAGAATGGATATAACTATTCTTTTTGCACTTTTCATTTTTATGCCCTCCCCATAATCTTGTTGCTTACATGCTTGAATACTCCAATGAGTTTCTTAAGTCCACGCATTGCATATTTGAGTGCTATAATGAATATGCAGGCAAGGCAAATAAGACCTGCACCAATAAGAATCAAACCGATAAATGCCGCAAAGCTCTCTGCTATGAAAATAAATGAGCAGCCTATAACTGCTGCAGCTGCTGTAAACAATCCGATTGTGCAGCCAAGCATTGCTATCCAGCAGTAGATAAGAACGATTATTGTGAGTACTGCTGCGATCCAGAATACGACGTTTCCGAATATTCTGCCGCCGTTGACACGCCTTTCGGGCTGTGCCTCTGCGTTATCTCTGTTGACGAAGGTCTCCTGCGGTGCTGTGTACTCTGCCTCTTTGCCGCCGTCTGTAAGTTCAGGCAGTGCGATGGCGGTTACTTCCTCAGACTCAGGCATCTGTGCAGGTGCGCCCTTTGCATCGGCAGGAAGATTCTCAAGATACTGTGCTGCGATGGAAGCAGGCTCGCCGAGACTTGCTGCTACCTCTTCCTCGCTCAGGCCCTTTTCTGCTCCTGCGCGGAAGTGTTCCTCGTAATCGAGCAGAATGTCGTCTCTGTCAGACTTGCTCAGTCTCAGAAGAGCACCTTCAAGCTGAAATAAAAATTCATTCTTGTTCATTACTCTAACCCTCCGTTTTCTATGATTTCGTTGACCCTGCCGACCAGTGTTTTCCACTCTCCGGTAAGATCATCGAGCAATTCCTCTCCCTGCTTGGTTATTGCGTAATACTTTCTTGGCGGTCCGCCGGATGCCTCCTCAAGATAGGATGTTACGCATCCATCCTGCTTGAGTCTTCGCAGAACGGGATAAACAGAACCGTCTGCAAGGTCGATGGACTGTGACAGCTTGAATGCTACGTCGTAGCCATAATGGTCATTGCGACTGAGCATTGAAAGGATACACAGCTCCAGAACTCCCTTCTTGAACTGAATAGACATGTTTATTACCTCCCAATAGTCTTTTAGTTTAATTACTATGTCGTTCGCACTACTGTTTTAAGAACAATACCAATATAGCATTCGTATTTATATTTGTCAATACTTTTTTTGAATTATTTATAAAAAAATTCCCACTGCCTGAAACAGTGGGAATTTACCTCATATTTATTAATCAGTTTTCAATGCCTGTTTCTGTATCACCGGAAGATACAGGAATATCGGTTTCGCTTGTCTGCTCGAAGTCGCTGAATTCATAATCAAGCTCATCCTCAGAGAAATCGCTCATCATATCTTCGCCATCTTCTACGTAATCGTAATCCTCTTCATCTGCAGCTTTCTGCTCTCCACCACCGGCAACAAACACTATAAGAAGAACTACCGATACAATCGCAAGAAGAGAAAGGACTATTTTCATGATCTTTGCATTTGATTCAACCATATTTTTTGACCTCCGATCGTTTACTCCGTTATTTCTGTTTGTTATTATATAGCAAGAATATGAACAAATCAAGTATATTAACTGTAAAGCTGTCCTGTTTCTTCTTGAATATTTCATTATAAACTGTTATAATATGTAAAATGTCTCATATAAGTAAAAATGAGGTGGAACTATGTCTAAGATTAAGGTTGTATGCTCCGGATGCGGTATCTGGATCATGACTGATGATAATAAAACATCCATGCTCTGTCCGAAATGCGGTACAGAAATAACAATCAAGTCTGTAATAAACGTTTCTCAGCCTACACAGACACCTGTTGTAGCAAGCGGAGCTGAGCTTGAATCCAAGCTCGCTTATGCCGAGGGACTTCTTACTGCCGAATGCTACGACCGCGCAGAAAAGGCTTTCCGCAATGCGGCTGTTCTTTTTCCCGATGACTACAGATGTCACTGGGGCATCGTTCGAAGCGGTACAAAGAATTTCACCGATTACAACGGCAGCGATTTTGCGGTGGATTATGCCAATGCAATACGCAATGCAGATGAGATTCCCCTGCGCTCGATGAAGGAAAATTATTCCAGATATCTCGAAGATCGAAGAAAGTCAGAATATGAACGCAAGGTTGGAGGTAAGCTTGCTGTTTTCGGCAGTGAGCCTGATGAGGCCCCTGCTGTTGCTGTCAAAGAGACTCCTGTTGTGGATCTCTATGAAGTCACAAAGAAAGAAGAGGAAGTCGTTGCCGTTCCCGAGCCTGCTCCCCCTGCTCCGGAGCCTGCTGTTGACCCTAACGTTTCCTTCCTTCTTCGCGAGCAGCTTAATCAGAGACTCGCTCAGCACAGCAACGCCTGCACCGCTGCGACAAAAGAGCTCAACGAGCAGATTTCAGAGCTTGAGGAATGCAGAGAAAAGCGCAAGAGCTATGTTTCATATCAGGTCAAACCCACTCCTCCCATAATTGAAATTGCATGGTTCGGCATTTTTGCTTTCCTGACTCTTATCTTTGTCGTACTTCTCCTGCTCGGAAAGCTCAGGTGGCTTATGTGGATACTTATTGTTATCTTCGGTGCACTTTCACTGCTTACCCTATACAATCTTCTCACTGAGCTTTCATTCAAGAAGAAAATCACAGAACGACGTGTACAGGATAATGGCGAGTTTGAACGCATGAGTGCTTCATACAAGAAAAGAATTGAGACTCTCCGTTCTCAGATCGATTACCACAAGGAACAGATGGCCGCTGTCAAGAAACAGCTGGAAGAGTCATAAAAAGTCAAGCTCGGATCTTTTACGATCCGAGCTTTTTGTTATTAAGCCTGTCTTTTTCTGACAGAAAATAAAGCTTTATCAACATACTTGAACAATACCCCGAAGCCTGCTGCCATCAGAAGTGTTATCCCAAGACAAAGAGTAAAGTATATATATGTATTCGACTCTATATCTGTAAGCTTTTTAAGCACCTGCATGGGAAGGCGCTGAAGAATATATATCCAGAATGCATTCTGTCCTATCCATATAAGTATTCTGCTTCTGCATATGAGCTTCATACTGAGAAAAGCAATAAGCAACACGAAAAATATCCCGTGAAGCTGATAGCACAGGGGTATGGCCCTGTATGAATGGGTAATACGGAATGCAAGGGCACAGACACACAGTGACAGGCAGTACACCCATGTCCTGCTCTGCACAATGCGGTCTATCTTTTCTTTCAGCACCGAATACCACATTCCCGCCACGTAGCAGAAGAAAGTGTCGTACCACCAGGTATCCTTTACCTCCTTCATAAGACCCACATACAGAAAGGACAGTGCTGTTACGGCGATGACTCCGCCGTATCCCTTTTCTCCGAATACAAGAAATGCTATATAAGTTGCCGCGTATGCTGAGAGTATTGCAAAAATGTACCAATTGCTGTTTCCTACCGACTCCCAGCCGATGAGAGAATACAGTATTTTCTGCATTCTGAACTCCTTATCGAGAAGCGTTATGCCGACTATCACATAAAGAAGTATCGCCACATCAAAATGCAGCAACACTTTAGAAAACCTCATCCACGGGAAAGTGTTTATGTATTTTCTCCCCTTTGCGGCAATAGAACGGTGTATACCATACCCTGAATAGAAGAGAAAGGGCGTTACCACAAGCTGGCCGAGAAAGCGTTTGAGCTCTATATACATTGTATCCGCTCGACCTCTGAGAACGGCATATGTCACAAAATGACTTACCACTATCAGCAACGTGAACAATCCGTTTACTGCCGCAGTCTGATCCTTGCCCATATAATCAGAGTGATATTCGCTTCCCTTTGGAATTCTTACTGATATCACATATATTGCACAGAATAACAGCACCGAAAAAACCACGCATATTCACCCTCTTTTTTCAATGTTTAAAATATATCACCGCATACTGTAAGTGTCAATTATAAATAAAACATCAGCCTGACGGCATTATTGAAACCGTCAGGCTTTCTTTGGAAAATTTACTTCAGGTTGTTCTCGTAGCTCTCGATCATCTTCTTGACCATCTGACCGCCTACAGAACCTGCTTCTCTGGAGGTGAGATGACCGTTGTAGCCTTCCTTGAGGTCTACGCCAACCTCATTTGCAGCTTCCATCTTGAAACGGTTGAGAGCCTCGCGTGCCTCGGGAACCATGACCTGATTATTGTTTCTTGCCATAATATTTTACACTCCTTGAATTTTCATTGTGTTTTGCGTTTGCAAATATATTATGCTTACAGGACGTGTAACTATGAATGACAAGATTTTGAAATTTAAATCAGTCTCTGTTGATCTTGCGTACATACTTAAAGTATGATTTTTTCTGTCAGTTATCGTAATGCAGTTCTCCGAACAGGTCACGGCGAATCATGTCGTTTCCTTCGGTATCGTATACCCTTATTCTCTTGATGGCGGTGTTGTAGTTCTTTATCTGCTGCTCGAGAGTATCTGCAATCACTGTAAAGCCGCCCACTCTGTCGCCGCTGTTTTCTACCTTGTCAAACTTTGCACCCTGCCATTTGAAAACAAAATAACTATGAAGTATGCCTTCCTGCTTCAGTTCCTCAAAGCCCTCTATTCTGTCAAACACACCCGGTTTGCAGTAAATAAATGTGTTGGTTATATATTTTGCAATGGGGGGACGAATTTCAAGGGTGGGCTTATTGCCGATGGTCAGGTCAACTGCTGCTGCAATAACGTCAAAGCCGCAGACGTTCTTTATAAGCTCGTGCTTTACTCCGCCGCCAGTACGTGCGGAGAACTCGAGGACAAATATTCTTTTTCCGTTTGAAATAAGCTGAATGAGCATGAGGGAATCCTTAAGACCGAAAGATTCAGCTATTTTCTGAGCAGTCTCTTCTATCTGCCTGTGCACCGCCTCGCTCTCACAGACCGGAAATCTCGTTCTGTATATAACGAATTTATCATCGTCTGCTATCTTGTCACTGTACGCCTTTGATAAAACTGTCGCCTTTCCGTTTACCACCTGGACGTCAACTGTTATTTCAAGCCCTTCTACAAATTCTTCCACTATGGCAGTATCAGTGCGGCTGAAAGAAACGGCATCTGCAAAAGCCAGGCGAAGCTCTTCGGTATTGTAAACCTTCTTTACTCCCTTTGAGCTGTTGCAGTCAGCAGGCTTAACGATAAGGGGATAATCCATTCCGCTTATCTTATCTTCCTCAAGCTCTTTCATGGAGAAGTGCTTTGCGGTGGGAATATCATTTTCTGCAAAAACCTGCTTCATATACTGCTTGTTGGTAACATTCCTTGCTGTCTCGTAATCAATATAGCAGGGCAGTCCCAGCTTTTCGGAAACGTATGCTACAGTATGCAGAGCCTGATCGGTACAGGCTGTTATAAGAAAATCCACCTTTTCTTTTTGGGCAAGCTCAGTTATTGCCGCAACGTCAAGAGTTGACACCTGATAGAATGAATCTGCATATTCCTTTGCTATTGCATTTGCATAGTAATCGGCAAGAACTACCTCATAGCCTCTGCTTTTAAGTTCATTGATAAGCGCTATCTGCGGATAACCGCCTGCCAGCACAAGTGCTTTCATTATTATCCTCCTTTATATAAGGCTTATGTGCCGTTGATTCTATATCAGGAATTATAGTCTACTTCTTTTGCTTTTGTCAACTTGCGCCGTACAATCTCATCCCCGATTGAGATTGACATCATTTTGCAAATAGTGTAAATTATTAAGGTAAAAAATATGCTTGCAAAGTACATATAGGAGTTCGATGCTTTTTGAAATTACTTCTGCTCAACATCTGCAAGTTCTTTCTTGCAGTAATATATGCCATAATGAAGCTGTTTCCAACAAGAAACAAAATCGTTTTTCTCAGCCGTCAGGGCAATAAACCCGGTGTGGATTTTATTCTGCTGGAAAAAGAGTTTAAGAAAAAATATCCTCAGTATAAAACTGTCATGATGTGCAAAATGGTACCTGACAGCATCACGGGAATGTTCGGCTATGCATTTCATATACTTAATCAGATGCGTCATCTTGCGACCTCAAGGGTCGCTGTGCTTGACACATACTGCATTCCTGTTTCCCTGCTCAGGCACAAGAAGTCACTCAAGGTCATTCAGATATGGCACGCCATGGGCTGCCTCAAGCGTTTCGGACTTTCCACAACCGGTCTTTCTCAGGGCAGAGACGAAAAGCTTGCAAAGGCTATGAACATGCACAAAAACTACGACTGTGCTCTCTGCTCAGGTCCCGAATGCGTCGCACCCTTTGCCGAGGCTTTCGGCATGGAGCATGAGCGCATGATCCCCATCGGACTTCCGCGCATAGATTATCTTACGAAAGAGGAATTCACCTCCGCCTCCCGCAGCGCCATACTGCGCGCCTATCCCCAACTTGACAACGGCAGAAAGAACATTGTATATGTCCCCACCTTCCGCCGCGGCGAGGGGCTGGGCGATGACTACATGGAA
>JAZSNZ010000366.1:0-6400 GCA_045536645.1 Acutalibacteraceae bacterium | reverse complement strand
ACACATTATGTGTTTTTGGGTAATTGTACAAAAATAAAGGATATAGTATACTAATACTGTAGAAAATTAAACTAAGGAGGAATTTTGCAAAATGCGAAACGTATTGAATTTTAACAACGGCTGGGTGTTTTCCAAAAATGCAAAGGAAGTACCTTCCGAGATGCCAAAAAAATGGGAAAAAGTAAACATTCCCCACTGCTGGAACGCAGTTGACGGACAGGACGGCGGCAATGATTACCATCGCGGCACCTGCTATTATGCAAAATCCTTTGCAAAGAAGGACCTTCCCAAGGGCGAGCAGATATATCTTGAGCTCAGAGGTACAAACTCCTCTGCTGATGTTTATCTCAACGGTAA
Organism: Acutalibacteraceae bacterium; assembly: GCA_045536645.1. Taxonomy (GTDB): domain Bacteria; phylum Bacillota; class Clostridia; order Oscillospirales; family Acutalibacteraceae; genus JAISGQ01. The sequence goes on along the minus strand of JAZSNZ010000366.1, from coordinate 6,043 downwards.
GGCTCTCGCTCATCACGACGGCGGTTACTCCACCTGGAGAGTAAACCTGACCGATTCAATCGAGAAGAAGAACCTTCTTGTAGTTGCAGTTGACAACAAGGCAAACGACAGAGTATACCCCCAGATGGCAGACTTTACCTTCTACGGCGGTATGTATCGTGATGTAAATATCATCGCAGTTCCCAAGGCTCATTTTGACCTTGATTACTATGGCGCACCCGGCATAAAGGTCACCCCCGAAATCGACGGCGAAAACGCAAAGGTCGAGGTTGAGGTATATCTTACAGCTGCAGAGGGCTGCACTGTTGCATACACCATCTGCGACGCAGAGGGCAAGACAGTTGCAGAGGTCAGCGGTGCTGACACAAAGGTAACCCTTGATATAGAGAAGGTACACCTGTGGCACGGCAAGAAGGATCCTTATCTCTACACCGCAGAGGCAAAGCTTATCTCCGAAGAAAAAGAGATCGATGCAGTCAAGACCACCTTCGGCTGCCATACATTCAAGATCGACCCCGAAAAGGGCTTTATCCTCAACGGCGAAGAATATCCTCTCCGCGGTGTATCCCGTCATCAGGACAGATGGGGTTTGGGCAACGCACTGCTTCCCGAGCATCATGAGGAGGATATCGGATATATCCTCGAAATGGGTGCAACCACAATCCGTCTTGCACATTATCAGCACGATCAGTACTTCTATGATCTCTGCGATAAGCACGGTCTTGTTATCTGGGCTGAGATTCCTTATATCTCCGCTCACATGCCCACCGGCAGAGAGAACACCATCTCCCAGATGAAGGAGCTTGTAGCACAGAACTACAACCACCCCTGTATCGTTGTTTGGGGCCTCTCCAATGAGATATCCATGCAGGGAACTACCGATGACCTTCTGGAAAACCACAAGATCCTCAACGATCTCGTTCACGAGATGGACAAGACCAGACTTACAACCATCGCAGTAGTATCCATGTGCGATATTCACGATCCCTACATCCAGATCCCCGATGTCATTTCCTACAACCACTACTTCGGCTGGTACGGCGGTGACACATCCATGAACGGTCCCTGGATGGATGATTTCCACAAGGAATTCCCCAATATTCCCATCGGTATGAGTGAGTACGGATGCGAGGCTCTCAACTGGCACACCTCTGATCCGAAGCAGGGCGACTACACCGAGGAATATCAGGCATACTACCATGAGGAGCTTATCAAGCAGCTCTTTACCCGTCCTTACATCTGGGCAACCCATGTATGGAATATGTTCGACTTCGGCGCTGACGCAAGAGAAGAGGGCGGCGAGAACGGTCAGAACCACAAGGGTCTTATGACCTTCGACAGAAAGTATAAGAAGGATTCCTTCTATGCATACAAGGCATGGCTTTCCGATGAGCCCTTCGTACACCTCTGCGGTAAGAGATATGTTGACCGTGTTGAGGATGTGACCAAGGTCACCGTTTACTCCAATCTCCCCGAGGTCGAGCTGTTTGTAAACGGCAAGAGCATCGGCAAGAAGCAGAGCGACGAGCACTTCTTCTACTTTGATGTTCCCAACAAGGGCAAGAGCAAGCTCAAGGCTGTTGCAGGCGATTGCACCGATGAGAGCGTAATCAAGAAGGTCAAGAAGTTCAACAAGAAATATAAGCTTGTCGAAAAAGGCACTCTCCTCAACTGGTTCGATATCACCGAGGTCGAGGGATGTTACTCAGTCAATGATTCAATCGGCAGCATCATGAAGTCCGAAGAGGGCAGGGAACTGTTTATGACAATGTTCCAGGAAATGTCCAAGGGCAGTGAGATGATGAGCGGATTCAAGATGAGCAGCGGCATTATGAAGATGATGGGCGGCTTTACTGTTATGAGACTTATCAGTATGGCAGGAGCTGCAAATTTCACAGTTACCAAGGAGCAGGTGCTCGATCTTAATGCAAAGCTCAATCAGATAAAGAAAGTAGACTAAAAATACACAAAGCCGTCGGGGTGACCCGACGGCTTTCAAACGGAAACAGGTGCTTGAGGGGCGTGCTCCTCAACTGTCCGTAAATAATAAATGCAGGCGAAACGCCTGCATTTTTGTGCAGATAAAGTTGGGAGCTCCGCCCCAAACCCCGCAATGGGCTCCGCCCCTTGACCCCGCCCAAGGGGGCAGAGCCCCCCTTGGGAATCCCGTTGTTGTTTTTACTTTTGCTGTGTGATAAAATATATATGAAAGGGGAGAACTGCATGAAAAAAACAGTGATCGCACTGCTCTGTGCAGGCTGTATCTTCACAGGCTGTACATCAAAAGGGACATCCTACAGACAGGTCAGTCAGGCAGAGGCAGTCAAAATGATGGAAACAGAAGAAAATTATATAATTCTTGATGTTCGCACACACTCGGAATTTGAAAATAAACATATTCCGGGGGCTGTCTGCATTCCCAACGAGACCATCGGAAAAATGCCCATTCCCGAGCTGCCCGATAAAAACCAGCTTATCCTCGTTTACTGCCGAAGCGGAAACAGAAGTAAGCAGGCTTCTAAAAAGCTTGCAGCAATGGGATACACAAATATCGTCGAGTTCGGCGGAATAAACAGCTGGCAGGGCGAGACCGTATCGGGTGCAGAATGATGAAAATAACAGTACTTGCAGAGAATACCTCTGTTTCTGAAAGCCTTATTGCCGAGCACGGTCTCAGTCTATACATTGAGACAGAGAGCAAAAAAATCCTTTTCGATATGGGGCAGACCGATGCCTTTGCAAAAAACGCAGAGAACCTCGGCATTGACCTTACGAAGGTCGATTTTGCGGTGCTGTCTCACGGCCATTATGACCATGGCGGAGGACTGCGAACATTTCTTTCCGTAAACGAAAACGCACCCGTGTACCTCAGCCGTCATGCCTTCGGTGATTATTATTCATCGAAATACATAGGACTTGACAAAACTCTGGCAGAGGAACACCGGCTTCGGTATGTATCAGACTATCTGAAGATAGACGAAGAGATAGAGCTTTTTTCCTGCAACGACCGTACTCCTGCATACAAGGCAGAGTTTTACGGACTGACAGCAGAGAGGGATGGTGTACGAACCGACGATGATTTTTGCCATGAGCAGTATCTTGTCATCACAGAAAAAGGGAAAAGGGTAGTGATAAGCGGCTGTTCCCATAAAGGTGTTCTTAATGCTGTGCATTGGCTCGAACCTGATGTGTTTGTCGGAGGATTTCATTTTATTAAGCTTGAACCCGATGGAGAGGGCAGAGAGATACTTGACAGATCCGCGGAAATACTCAGCAGTAAGAATATACCGTATTACACATGTCACTGTACGGGCGAGAAACAGTATGAATACCTGAAAACAAGAATTTCTCAGCTTCATTATATTTCTTGCGGAATGCAGATAGAAATACTCAAAACGGATTGATTTATGATCGGATATATGATACAATCCATCAGAAAACAAAAAGAAAGAGGTAAGACGTAATGAAAAAAATTCTTGCATTGCTTCTTGCAGTACTTATGATTGTTTCCTGTACTGCATGCGGTAAAGACAAAGAGGAAGATCCCAAGAACGAAGAGACTGTTTACGATGCAAACAAGGTATATGATCTGCCTGAGACAGTGACTGTTTCTGAGAGCGACAATCCCATTACTTATTTCAACATTTATCTTGGCAACAATACAACAGGCGAAACAAAATATGTGACTGTTACCATGAGCGAGGTTTCCACCTGCGATATCGACTATAATATCGATGAGCGAAAGGTCGGCAAATTTGTTCCCGAAGCAATCTACGGTATAGCTGATGCATTTGAAAAATCCGGCCTTGCAGCACTCAACGGACAGAGCATATTCGAAGAGGGCGATGAATATTGCTCCGCTTACGTTCAGTATGCAGACGGCACAGCAGTTGCATTTGATATCTCCGGAACACTTCCCGAGGAATTTACAAACGGCTGGAATGCAATCAATGATTATTTCAGAAAGTATGCCGATGTTCTTCCCAAGTACGTTCCTCAGCCCATGGTAGGCGACGGTGTTGATGAGGCAATTCTCTCAGAAATGATGGGCATTCTCAACAAGACTGAAATAGAGAGCCTTGACACATTCACAATCGGCAACATTCCCATGGACGAGTTCTTCGGCATGACTGCAGGTCTGTCCGAGACAGCAGGCATCACCAACGGTACTATCTGCTCTCCCATGATGATAACCACTCCTTACTCACTGGTCATCGTAACAGTTGAGGATAAGGCAAATATTGAGGCTGTCCGTAATGATTTTGAAAGCAGCCTTGACTGGCAGAAGTGGGTATGTGTTGTTCCCAATAATGCTCTTATTGCAGATAAGGACAACATGGTAATTTGCCTTATAGGCTCTGACGATCTTTACAACAAGACCGCAGATGCAATCGGCGAGGCAGGCTGGAAGAACGCAAAAGAGCTTGACAACCCCGGTATGTAATTGAAAACATTTCCCCCACAGAGCACGACAGTTCTGTGGGGGATTTTTATTTTTGCACAAATCAAAAGGACTGCCGAAAGGCAGTCCTTTTTCTGCTTTTATTATCCGCAGTTTATTTTGCGGTTTTCTTTGAACCGATCCACTGGAAGAGCTTGATAAGAAGGAGTACACCAGCCATCATAGCAAGAGCGATGGGCAGTGCGATCCATGCGTTAGCGATAAATCCTGCGACTACATAAGCAACAGCAGAAACGCCTGCAACGAGCAGTGCATAGGGAAGCTGAGTGCCTACGTGGGTCAGGTGGTCGCAGCGAGCACCGGTGGAGGACATGATGGTGGTATCGGAGATGGGGGAGCAGTGGTCACCGCATACAGCACCTGCAAGGCAGGCGGAGATGCCGATGATAAGAAGCTCGCCGGGAAGTCCGATGCTGACAACGATGGGCAGCAGGATACCGAAGGTGCCCCAGGAAGTACCGGTAGAGAAAGAAAGTGCAATAGCAACGATAAATACGAGTGTGGGAAGGAGTGCGAAGGTAGTAGCAGAGCTGTTCTCAAATACGACCTTGAAATACTCCTGAGCGCCCAGGGACTTGGTAAGACCGCCGATGGTCCAAGCGAAGATAAGGATCATGATAGCGGGAACCATTGCCTTGAAGCCCTGAGGTACGCATTCCATCATCTTCTGGAAGGGCAGGAGACGGCGGAAAGCTATGTAAACAAAGATTATGAGGAGAGCAACAACAGAGCCCATTGCAAGACCGAGGGAAGCATCGCAGTTAGCGAATGCGTTGATGAAGGTCTCGCCGGAGAACATACCGCCGGTGTAGAGCATACCGATGATGCAGCAGGCGATAAGAACGATGATGGGGAGGAGAAGGTCAACGACCTTGCCGCGGCCGCTGGCTGCTGTCTCATCATCCTCAGCATAGGGGCGAGAGGTGGTGGTGTAAATATCATCATTGTACATTGCGTTGTACTCGTGCTTCTTCATTGCACCGAAGTCGATTCCGAGAGCGACGATAATGATGATAGTGAGGATAGTAAGCAGAGAATAGAAGTTGTAGGGGATAGCTCTGATGAAGAGGGAGAGTCCGTCTTCGCCTTCAACGACACCTGCAACAGCAGCTGCCCAGGAGGAGATGGGAGCTATCATACAAACGGGAGCAGCTGTTGCATCTATAAGGTATGCAAGCTTTGCTCTGGAGATCTGCTTCTTGTCGGTGATGGGACGCATTACGCTGCCGACTGTCAGACAGTTGAAATAGTCATCAACAAAGATGAGTGCACCGAGACCGAAGGTTGCAAAGAGAGCGCCCTTGCGGCTCTTGATGTTTCTGGATGCCCACTTGCCGTAAGCAACAGAGCCGCCGGCAGAATTAAGCAGAGCAACGATAATGCCAAGTGCTACGAGGAATACGAGGATACCTGCATTCCAGGAGTCAGCGATGCTTGCGATAATACCGTCGGAGAATACGGTTTCGGTTGACTTGACGATATTGAAATCATTGAGCAGCAGAGCACCGGAGACGATGCCGATGAACAGGGAACTGTAAACTTCCTTGGTCAGCAGAGCAAGACCGATAGCGGTGATCGGGG
>JAZSNZ010000322.1:0-5330 GCA_045536645.1 Acutalibacteraceae bacterium | reverse complement strand
TGATACTGACTCTCATCGGAGGACTTATTCCTGCAAAGAAAGCAGCGACAAAGGATCCTGTAATAGCATTGAGATCGGAATAAATAATAAAAAGCCATCGCAGCAAAACTGCGATGGCTTTTGAAATGTTCAGATAAAAATTACTTAATGAACTTGATGCCGCTTACAACGGGAAGCTCCTTGCACTTGCCCATAGCTGCGTTAACGATACCGATAACGGAGAGAGCGGTCATAGCAAGGTTGATGGGGGTGGAGATGATCCAGTTGATGACGCTGCCGATAGTGGAACCGCCGAGAATCAGACCGAGAACGGAAAGAGCGACAGAAACGATAGCCTGAAGAATAAACAGGTTAAGGCCTCTCTTTGCATGATACTGAGCAAAGGGGGAGTTCTTTCTTGCGAAGAAGGGGATGAAAACAAAGGGACCAATGTAGGAAAGGATAGCCATGAACTTGTTGTCCTGAATGTCCTTCTGATCCATAGTTGCGGTTGTGTCCTCGGTGTTGAGGATTTCTTTTGCGTCAAATGCCATTGTACATACTCCTTTACATATGTTCTTGTAACGGATTATACACTATAAGTTGTGGTTTGTCGATAGATTTCACAAAATCAAGCACTTTTGTGTTGTTTTTTTCTGAAAATTACAACCTTGCTTGCAATGTAATTGAATATAATTACCACCACAGCGCACACAAGCTTTGTAACAATGCTGCCGAGTTTTCCGTCAAAGTCCATTATCTTCATAATAAGAAGCACAATAAGCTCTGAAATGCCGAGGGAAATAAGCCTTGCACCGATGAACAGAGAAAACTCACGCAGAATGCCTGCCCTGTTTTTTTCAGTGCTTTCAAAAACAAAGATACGGTTTGTAACATAAGCGAAAACAACGGCAAAGCACCATGCAACGGCGGTAGCGATCATTTCATCGATGTGCAGAAAATTATATGCACAGTAAAAAACAATAAAATCAATGGCTGTGGTAAGAACGCCGAAGATAAGGTACATTATGACCTCACGGGAAAACAGTTTTTCAGTAAATTTTCTGATTCTGTCTGTCAAAAGCATTCAACTCCTTACGCAGGTAATCATAGCATTATTAATAATTGCCGTCAACCGACCAAAATTTAAAAGCCCTCCGTTGGGCGGGCTTTTAAAAAAGGTGTGAAGATGAAAAAGAGAAAGAATTAGGCAAAATTCATGATTAGGAGTTGTATATAGACACGCGCCTCGGTTCGCTGTTCCTCAGCGCGTGATTGTTGTTTACGTAAGTGTCTGCCACTCGCAGGTAATTTACTTTGACTTACACTGATTGTCCGTCACCTTATTAAGCAACGGTTTCGTCCTCGTTTTCCTCGTCGGATACAGCATCATGTGCACTTGTCACGACGGGTTCGATTTTCTTGTAAAGCTTGTAGTTGAGCAGAAGGCTCTCGTCCTCAGCCTTGTCGCATACGAGGGAAGCGTTTGCAACGATGCCGCCCTTGATGATGCTTGCCAGGCCTATAAGGCTGCAGAGTGTGCTTTTGAGGTTGAGCTTATCGCCTTCGTTTGTTACGAGGTAAACATTTCCTTTGCACTCTTCAACGAGCTTCATGAAATCATTTACTTCTACATTGTTAAGAGACCATACTGTACTTCTCATAATAGGATCATCCTTTCCGCGTTACACTGAAAATGTGTGATTGCTTCATGACATATCCTGCGAGTGTGTAACCGCGGGGCTCTCGTGGCGCCCTCCTGATTACGGCTTTATTATATCACACCTTTCGTCAATGTCAACAACTTTTTGCGTGATAATTTGTGCGACACAACCACAAGCGGGTGTTATTTAACTATATTTAAATATAAATTTATGTACAACTTGCATAATTGTTAAATAATTAACACTTTATCGATTTAGAGTGAAGTTGTGATTTGTGAGAACAGACAGGCTTTTTTCAAAGATTTGTTTGTTCAATATTCACGATTTGAAAAAACGTTGATTTGTAAGGGCTGCAGAGGTGTTATGGACAGGGTAATATACGCAAAAACGAAAAAACCTCAGTAAATACTTGCAATCGGAGCGTCGGTGTGTTAAAATACCCATTACTGAAAACAGCTAACCTGCGCAGCGGCATGCGGATGCCGGGTCCTGTGCGACAGAGCGACGTGAATCATGTCAGGCGGGGAACCGAGCAGCATTAAGCGTTTTGCTTTGGGCGCCGCAGTCAACCTGGTGTCCGTGTGGCGGTGCGCAGGTTATTGTTATATATGTATATTTGAATCGGGGTGAAAAGCGTGTATCAGGTACTGTACAGAAAATGGAGACCGAAGACCTTTGACGATGTTTACGGACAGCCGCAGGTCACAATGACTCTGCTCAGCGAGCTCAAGGGTAATAAGCTGGCGCACGCTTATCTCTTCACGGGAACGAGAGGAACAGGTAAGACCACCTGTGCAAAGATCCTTGCAAAGGCCGTCAACTGTCTTAATCCCGTAGACGGAAACCCCTGCAATGAATGTGAGATATGCAGAGGCATAGAGGACGAGAGCATAACCGACGTAATCGAAATGGACGCAGCGTCCAATAATGGCGTTGACGACATCCGAATGCTCCGCGACAAGGTGAATTTCACACCTACTGCATGTAAATATTTGGTATATATAATAGATGAGGTTCATATGCTCTCGACGGCGGCATTCAATGCTCTGCTGAAAACCCTTGAGGAGCCGCCGCCATACGTAATGTTCATTCTCGCTACAACGGAAGAACACAAAATACCTGCTACTATTCTTTCAAGATGCCAGAAGCTTAATTTCAAGCGCATCGCGCCTGAGGACATAGCAGAAAGGCTCAAGTATATAGTAAGTGAGGAACACGCACTGCTGGAGGACGATGCAGCCACCCTTATAGCACGTATTGCTGATGGCGGAATGAGAGACGCAATATCACTGCTTGACCAGTGCCTTGTGCGAGACCGCGAGGTAACGGAGGACGTGGTCACTGCAACAGCAGGCATGGCAGGCACAGACCATCTTTTTGAGCTGTCGAGGCTTGTTTCATGCGGCGACTGCGCAGGAATAATCGAATATATAGCAACCCTTTATTCTGAGGCAAAGGATCTCTACAGAGTGTGCGAGGAGCTTATAAATCACTTCCGCTCGCTGATGATAATCAATTCCGTTCAGAAGCCCGAAGCAGTGCTGACTGTATCTACAGCAGAGCTGAAAAGGCTGACGGAGGACGCACAGAGATACACCCTTTCCCAGACAATAGATATAATAGAAACACTCAATACAGTGCTCGAGCGCATGAGCCGCGGAGCATCACGCAGAGCAGAGCTTGAAATGAGCCTTATCAGAATTTCAAGAAATCTGCAAAAGACGGACACAGGCGATCTTGCAGCAAGAGTAACAAATCTTGAAAAACAGATACGCTCGGGGGTATTCATGAAGCAGATGCCTGCTGACAATGCACCTGCAGCACCCACAGCCTCGCCTGCCCTGCCTTCCCGTCAGGTGCAGGATCTCAGCGATAAGGCGGTGCCCTTCGAAGAATGGACGAAGGTTCTCTCTCTCCTCGAAGAAAGGCATGAATCTGCAATTTTTGCAGCACTTTCGGGCTCAAGAGCATATACAAGCGACGATTATCTGCTGGTTGACTGCAACGATTTCGGTGCAGAAATGCTCAGACAGGCGAGAGTGAAGAACAATCTTCGTACAATAATAACCGAGGTAACGGGAAAACAGTATCGCCTCGGCCCCTACAGACCGAGTCAGAACGGGGGAACGCCCGAAAACAGTGCAGGAGCTGCACTGATCGAAAGGCTCAGAAGCAATGGAATAGAGTCGCAAGACTGAATAAAAACATAACTGGAGGACAATAATTATGAAATCAAGATTACCCGCAGGATACGGCGGCGGAATGCCGAACAATATGAGCAGCCTTGCACGTCAGGCGCAGAAGATGCAGGAAGAGATGGAGAAGGTAACAGAGGAGCTCAACGCAAAGGAATATGAAGTCAGCTCCGGCGGCAATGCTGTTGTAGTAAAGATGACAGGTGCTCTGGAAGTCAAGGGCATCGAAATCAAGCCCGAGGTCGTAGACCCCGAAGACACCGAAATGCTGGGCGATCTCATCACCGCTGCAGTAAACGAAGCTATCCGTCAGATCAACGAAGAGAAGGAAGCACGTCTCGGACCGCTCACAGGCGGACTGAGCATCCCCGGCCTGTTCTGATATGTCATACACCGTAGCTGCGCTTTCACAGCTTATCGAGCAGTTTGAAAGCCTGCCCGGAATAGGGCATAAAACAGCACAGCGCTTGGCACTGCATATGCTGGACGTTCCCATCGAGCGAGCGGAACGCTTTGCAAATGCCATAATCAATGCAAGGGAAACACTGCGTTACTGCGATATCTGCTGCAATCTTACCGACAGTGAGACCTGTTCGATATGCAGAAATCCTAACCGTGACGGAACTACCATATGCGTAGTTGAGTCTCCGAGGGACGTTATCGCCCTTGAGAGAACCCACGAGTTTAACGCAAGGTATCATGTGCTCCATGGGTGCCTGTCTCCCATGGACGGCATCGGCGCAGAGCAGCTGAGAGTCAAGGAACTTCTTGCAAGGATACAGTCGGGAGAGGTCAAAGAGGTCATCATGGCAACAAACCCCACCGTTGAGGGCGAGACCACAGCCATGTACATAAGCCGTCTTTTAAAGCCTCTGGGAGTCAAGGTGACACGCCTAGCCTACGGAATACCTGTCGGCGGGGACCTTGAGTATGCAGATGAATTTACCCTCAAGCACGCACTTGAGGGCAGAAGCGAGCTTTGATAAAAAGGAGGTGCCGAAATGGCAGACAATAAAAACGGTCAGAGAGTGATCGCAACAAACCGAAAGGCTTTCCACGATTATTTTATAGAGGAATCCTACGAGGCAGGCATCGAGCTGTGCGGCACCGAGGTAAAATCCATCAGAGGCGGCAGCGTAAACCTGAAGGACGCATGGTGCACTATACAGGACGGCGAGCTTGTTGTGCGCAATATGCATATTTCCCCTTACGAGCAGGGAAATATATTCAATCGTGATCCCCTTCGCGAGAGAAGACTTCTCATGCACAAGAAGGAGATAATGCGCCTGCTGGGCATACAGAAGCAGCAGGGTCTGGCGATAATCCCTCTGTCTCTGTATTTCAAGGGCTCCCTTGTAAAGGTTCAGGTGGGAGTATGCCGAGGCAAAAAGCTCCACGATAAACGTGCATCGGCCGCAGAACGCGATGCAAAGCGTGATATCGACAGAGCAATGAAATCAAAATAGTCAGAAGCACCCGATTTTCATCGGGT